>CALUXV010000097.1 GCA_944324835.1 Candidatus Gastranaerophilales bacterium | reverse complement strand
GGATTATTGCACGATCGAAGATATTGAAACACACACTTCTACCCCTACTCTGATACAGCTCACTTCTGATGATGGGCAAGAAGAGGTCGATCGTGTTGTTGCTCAAGAAGCTATCCTTTACTCTTCTACGCTCATCGATGGGTATCTGCGTGGCAGATATACTCTACCCTTAGATACCCATTTTCCTTTACTGAGAATTCTTGCCATTGATTTAAGCATATACAGACTTTATACAAGACGTATGCGAAATGAAATGCCTGAAGTAATTGAAAATAATTACAAAAATGCAATTGCTACTTTAAGAGATATTCAAAAAGGTGTTATTACCCTGCAAAGCGAAAATGATTCTCTTGAAACCGCATCTTTTAATGCTGAGGAATATAAAACCAACAAAGATATAATTGACAGGCTTTTTAGCAAGGAAAGAATGCTTGAATATTAGAGAGATTGAAAACGCTATTATTGAAAAATTAAAAACATCATTCCCTGAAGTTTTAGTTCAAGGTTTCCCGGATAAACCTGCCGAATTTATCTTACTCCATCCAATTGGAGCTTTGTTGGTTCATTATCAGGGAAGCAATTACACATCAACCAATGCTCTTGGATTTATCTCTCAAGATAACAAAAAAGAATTCTCAATCACTGTCGTAACAAGAAACCTACGTTTCAACGCAGGAGCTTATGAATATATTGATAAAGTGAAAGCCGTTTTAACTGGTTTTGAACCTGACGGATGTTCTAAATTATCAGCCTCAAAAGATTTTTTCATTTCTGAAAATGGTGGAATTTGGCAGTACGGTATTAATTTTGTGCTCACCACCCCTAACATACAAGACTTAGATATTTAATTTACCCCAAGGAGTTTATATGCCTGCAAGTTTTTTACATGGTGTTGAAACCATTGAAGTAACAACAGGTGCAAGAACAATTTCAACAGTAAAAACCGCTGTCGTTGGAATTGTCGGAACTGCACCGATTGAAGATGTACAAGAAGAATATAAAACAATAAATGCCCCGACTTTAATATTAAATGAAGTCGAAGCTGTTAAATATTTTGGTAACCATAAGGCTGGATACACAATCCCTCAAGCCTTAAAAGCAATATTTGACCAAGGTGCAGGAATTGCGATTGTTATAAACGTTTATGACCCGGATAAACACGAATCTGTTGAAGATGTTGCCGTTAGTGATATAAACGGTGGTATTGATGCAGAGACCGGTAAACGAACAGGAATGAAAGCCTTTGAAGATTGTTATTCTTTGTTTGGCTATTATCCTAAAACAATCATTGCTCCTGTTTATTGTGAAGATGCAGCAGTTATGACTGAAATGAATACTCTCTGCAATAAAATTCGAGCAATGGGTATTGTTGATGCACCTGTTGGAGCAACTGTTCAAGATGTAATTAGTGGTCGTGGTCCAGAAGGCACGATTAATTTTAATACATCTTCAGAACGTTTGATTTTGTGTTATCCGCATTTAAAAGTGTATGATTCAGAATCCGATTCAATAAAATTGCAACCTTATTCTCAAAGATTAGCAGGAGTTATTGCTGCGAAAGATGTTGAGAAAGGTTATCACTGGTCGCCTTCTAATACAGAAATACAAGGAATTGTTGGAGTCGAAAGACAACTAACATCTATGATTAATGACCCAACTTCCGAAGTAAACGCATTAAATGAATGTGGTGTTGTAACGGTATTTAATTCTTACGGTTCAGGTTTTAGAACTTGGGGAAACCGTTCAGCTGCTTACCCGACATCTACAAATCCTACAAACTTTATTTGCGTGAGAAGAACTGCTGATATTCTTCATGAATCAGTTGAATATTCAATGCTTCAGTTTATGGATTATCCAATTGATAACGGTTTAATTGATTCTATCTGTGAAACTGTTAATCAATTTATTCGAACACTTATCGGAAGAGGTGCATTGATTGATGGAAAATGTTCTTTTAATGCAGATAAAAACCCTGCAACAGAAATTGCAAACGGACATTTAACTTTCGATATTGAGTTTATGCCTCCAACTCCTGCTGAGAGAATTACGTTTGAGTCATTTATTGACATTGAACTATTGAAATCACTTGGAGCATCTTAATGTACGCAATTGTTAATAAACGAGGAGCCTTAGAGGTTCATACGGATGAGGCAGATATTTGTTTTAACTGCAAAAACCTCTTTAAATGTCCGCTGATACAAGCAATCAGCAAGGAATACGTTATTATGCACTATTCAGACGTGGAGATTAGGGACTGCGGTCTATTTAAAAAATCTTAGGGAGTTTATATGTCAAAAATAGAAATTAATAAATTAACTAACGCCAATGTTTATATGAATGGTGTTAACTTATTAGGAAGAGCAGAAGAAGTTCAACTGCCACAGATAAAACATAAGATGGCTGAGCATAAAGCTCTTGGGATGGTTGGTTCAGCTGAGTTTTTCGCAGGTATTGATAAAATGGAGTGCAAAATAAAATGGAATGCACTTTATCCTGCTGTTATGGCAGTATGTTCAAATCCTTTCTTAGCTACGATGATTCA
>CALUXV010000096.1 GCA_944324835.1 Candidatus Gastranaerophilales bacterium | reverse complement strand
GCTGTCATGGCAGATTGAATGCTGAACGGAAACCAAATATAATTTGTAGAAAAATATCCTATGCAAAAAATAATACACAGAGCCGTTTTCTGATATTTATACTGTAACAGCATATTCAAAATTATAAATCCGAAAAACAGCGCCAGGCAAAACCAAACCGGTCCTATATCGGTAATTTTATATCCAAAAACGTGATTGATATAACCGCTACCGTATAAAAAACCGATAAAATAATTCCATACTCCTAAAAGAATATCGGAAAACGATAACCCCGCCAAAAGGCTCTTTAGTATATAAATAAAGATAACAACACCTCCCACCAGTAAGTAAGGAATAATAAGTTGTCTGAATTTTACCTTAACTAGGTCTATCGTGCTGGAATAAGGCTTAAAAAAGTATCCGCTGAGAAGAAAAAATAAAGGTATGTGGAACGTATAAACAAAACGGTTAATATCCGGCACCCCGAAATGTCCCAGAATAACCATCATCATCGCTATAAACTTAGCTATGTCAAAATAAGCGATTCTCATTACCACACCTCTTTTCTTACGATAATTCTTTTTGAGTTAATTTTTTTATAAGAGATACAAATTTCTGTTGCGATTCTTTAATTTTTGCGTTTAGTTATAAAAGAAAGAAGGATGGTAAAATGTCAGACTCTACAATTTATGCTCTATCAACTGTTTTTGGAAAATCAGGCGTTGCCGTAATTCGTATTTCAGGCAATGAGGTTTTGCATATTTTATCAAAAATGACGGATATAAAAATTGCAACGATAAAGCCGCGTCGCGCCTATTTCTGCACAATAACTAAAAAAGAAAGCTCAGAACCTTTGGATAAAGCTATCGTTTTATATTTTAAATCGCCGCACTCTTATACAGGGGAAGATATTGCTGAAATTCAATGTCACGGTTCAAAGGCTGTTTTAAACAGTGTATTTAAAGAACTTGGCATGTTTGAAAATGTTCGATTGGCTGAACCGGGAGAGTTTTCTAAGCGTTCTTTTTATAATCACAAAATGGATTTAACCGAAGCCGATGGATTGGTTGATTTAATAGATGCAGAAACCTCCGAGCAACAAAAATATGCTTTAAGGCAAATGGATGGGAATTTAAAAAATCTATACTCCTCTTGGCGAAATGATTTAGTCAAGATTTTATCTTATCTTGAAGCTTATATTGATTTTCCAGAGGAAAATATACCGGAAAATCTGTATGCAGATATTTTAAACACTGTATTTAAAGTGAAATGCGATATAGAAGAACATCTAAAAGGAAATAACGTTAACGAACGTTTGAGAAATGGTTTCCGCATTGTTATTGCCGGCAAAACAAACGCTGGAAAATCAAGTTTGGTAAATGCCCTAATCAAAAGAAACGCTGTTATTGTTTCAGATATAGAGGGAACAACCAGAGATTCCATAGACATTAGTTTGGACATTGGCGGTTATCCTGTTGTAATAACTGATACGGCCGGAATTCGTGTAACGAATAATCCTATTGAGCAACAGGGAATAGATATTGCTCTGCAAAAAATAGAAGAAGCTGATATCGTCATAGCTTTATATGATGCTTCTAATGAAAATACCGATTTCCCTTATGTAAAAAATAACAATATCCTGTATGTTGCAAATAAAATTGATAAGCTTACAGATGAACAAAAAGAAAAATTAGAGGAAAAAAAGCATATTCTTATATCTGCCAAATTTAATGAAGGCATTGATAGGTTGATAAACGATATTTTAAATATAATCAAAGATCGCTTTGCAACATCTTCAAACTGCCTGATTACGCGTGCTCGATACAGAAACGCGCTTGAGGCCTGTTTGGAAAATCTTTCAGTATTTTCCCTAGATAAAGAAATAGAACTAGCTGCCGAGGATATAAGGCTGGCCTGCCGGCAAATTGGCAAAATTACGGGCGCAGTCGAAGTTGCCGAAGTTTTAGATAATATCTTTGGCAATTTTTGCATCGGAAAATAATATTATTACATTAAAAATACAATGTATTTGAATTATATGTCTTTGTATTTGCATAAGATAAAATGCTTCTTTATTTGTTCAATCAAAGGGCTGCCTTCACCTATATATGCGGCAATGTTTGGTATATACAAATCAGGATTCTCTACTAAAATATAATCAAGAATATCACAGTATTTGTAAAAATTATTATAGTTTAGTTCGGTATTATTTAAGCATAAACGCTTAAGAATTATAATTATGTAATTTAAAATATTTGTTCGGTCAAAGCAGAAAAAAGAATCTGTATGAAATAATCTTATTAAGAATTGTATTTCTTTTCCACACACTTCAATATCATCTGTAGGCTCTATAAACGAAAAAATATCGTCAATAAAATATTTCCGAATGAAGCGATGATTAAATATTTGCCTATCCTTGTTAGTGTGAAGCAAATAATTGCAAAGTGTGAGGCAAAATAATTTATGTTCAGGAGCGCTTTGTGCAGTAATTGTAATTAAATCGAAAAGATAATAATAATCTTCTTTCAAACAATTTGGTTTTGAAAGTGTATTCAGTAATAAATTTTGTAATTCATCTGGAGTGATGTTTACATGCATATATTTTGTATTTATTATTTTTTCTATTTCATTTTTGTAAGAGCGTAGGACGATATTAGCGCTAAACTCTTTTTGTAACAACAAATATGCTACGGTATTTAATATTTTCCAATATAAATATATTGTGTGGTTGGTAAGATTTAATATACGGTTTAATATCAAGATAAATTTATCTATGGATATTTCTCTGTTCATTAAAGCAGACAAGACAGAATCAATCCAACATAAATAAGTATTTTCGTTATCGTGAGTTTCTTTGTT
>CALUXV010000095.1 GCA_944324835.1 Candidatus Gastranaerophilales bacterium | reverse complement strand
GGGAAGAATTTAAAAGAATACTTGAAGGATAAATACGAACTTCTTTGTCCTAGAAGTTCTGAACTTGACTTGTGCAATCAAAATGAAGTAAAAGAGTATTTTAATAATAACAAAATTGATTTTATCATCCATTGTGCAACTGTCGGCGGAGTTAGAGGTGTTGAAGATAAGTCCTCGACAGTTGATGAAAATCTTGCAATGGTTAATAATCTGATTGCTGCCAAAAAAGAATCAACCAGAATGATTGTATTTGGTTCCGGAGCTATGTACGATAGAAAAAGGAATCTGCATAAAGTTAAAGAAGAAGAAATAGGCGAACATATTCCAAAAGAATTATATGGATTATCAAAGTTAAAAATTTGGGAATCAGTACAAAACAGAGATGATATTTTGTGTTTAAATATATTCGGATGTTATGGATATGATGAAAAAGAAACAAGATTTCCTAGTTATGCAATTCAAATGGCGATTAGAGGAAAAGATATAACAATAAATAAGAACAGTACTTTTGATTATCTATGGATTGAAGATTTGTGCAAAATAATTGAATTCTTTATTCCGCACAAACCAGAAGATAATATGATGAATATTACACCAACAGAGAGTGTTTCATTAGAAAAAATTGCAGAAATTGTAAAAGAAATTAGCAAGAAAGATATAAAAATAAATGTAAATGATAATAGTTTTGAATATACAGGTGATAACAGTAAATTAGTGGAAACATATAATATCACTAATAATGAAACTTCTGACATGCCTGAAACCCAGTTGCGGCACACACACACACTTGAATTCACGCCTATAGAAGAGGGGTTAAAAAAATTATATGACTACATATTATCAAAGGAATTATGTTTAAAATGAAATTATCCGATTACTTAGTTCAAGAAATTTTTAATATAACTGGTACCGATAAATTTTTTGGGTATATTGGCGGTATGATTGCGCATATTGTTGATAGTATTTATAAAAATAAAAATATTGAAATGATAAATACTATTACAGAACAAGCCGCAGGGTTTGCAGCAGAAGGATACGCAAGAACATATAACAAATTAGGTATTGCGATTGCTACAAGCGGACCTGGCGCAACAAATCTTGTTACCCCAATTGCAAATTGTTATTTTGATTCTACTCCTGTGTTATTTATTACTGGTCAAGTAAATACATATGAATATAAAGCATATAATATAAAACAATGCGGTTTTCAAGAAACAAATATTATTGATATTGTAAAACCAATAACAAAATATGCCAAAATTATAAATAAAGCAGAAGATATTCAAAAAGAATTACACAAAGCTATTAATATTGCTCTTTCGGGAAGAAAAGGACCTGTACTTCTTGATATCCCAATGAATATTCAAAGAACAGAAATTGATATTAATAATCTGTCTAATATAGAAAATCTTAAAAAAGAAAAAAACATAAATAATAAATTAAATCTTGAAGCTCTTATTAAAGCCAAAAGACCTTTAATATTAGCAGGAAATGGAATAAACCTTGCAAATGCACAAAAAGAATTAATAAATTTTTTAAACAAAACACAAATCCCTGTAGTACAAACATTACTAGGCATCAGTACTGTTTTAGGAGAATATAAATATAACATGGGATTCATCGGAACTTACGGTGAAAGATATGGAAATTTAGCATTATATAACTGTGATTATTTGCTAGTCTTAGGCTCAAGATTGGATATTCGACAAACAGGAGCAAAAATTGACTTTATGCATCAAAAGCATATTGTACAAGTTGATATAGATAATTCAGAACTCAATTGTCCTAAGTTTAATAAAGAAATAATAAACAAAGACTTGCAAGAATTTTTAAAAGAATTAAATGAACAAAATATACAAATAAATATTACTGAATGGAAAGAATACTGTACAAAATTAAAAGAAAAATTTAATTATAAAGAAAAACATTATTCAAAGCCAAATAGTATTTTATCTGAACTATTTAATAAATTTGAAGAAAATACCAATATCATATCTGATGTTGGGCAAAATCAAATGTGGGCAGCTCAAAGTGCGGTTATAAAGCCGGAACAAAAAATGTTTTCTTCCGGAGGGCTTGGATGTATGGGATTTGCACTGCCGGCAGCAATCGGAGCATCAATAAACGGAAGAAAAACTTACGTCATCACAGGTGACGGAGGTTTGCAAATGAATCTTCAAGAACTTGAAATACTTAAACGCAGAAATTTACCTGTAAAAATAATTGTTTTAAATAATAAAAATTTGGGAATGGTTAGAACATTTCAAGAATTATATTTTGATAAACGCTACGCATCTACCGTATATGATTACTCTGCTCCAGATTTTCATAAAATTGCCAATGCCTACGGACTAGATTCAGTAACAATATCATCCGGAGATTTTAGATTAGAAGATATTGAAGAAATATTAGAATCAACATCTCCAGTTTTAATAAATATTACATTTGAACAAAATACGCAGGTTGAACCACGATTAGAATTTGGAAGCTCAATAGAAAATGCTTCACCAATTGTTGATTTAACAGAATTTCGTATTAACTCTAAACTTGAAATTAAAGACACTACTGGCTTAAACAACGTTCATAAGGGGGGGTAAAACGCAGTCATAGTCTACGTTTTAACGATTTTGAAAGTTTAAATAATTTGAGGTATGCCGCATGAAAAAATTTAAAGGTGGCATACTTTTAATAACCGGTACCGGCGGATTTATCGGAAAGAATTTAAAAGGATACTTAAAGGATAAGTCTGAACTTCTTTGTCCTAGAAGTTCAGAACTTGACTTGTGTAACAAAAATGCAGTAAAAGAGTATTTTAATAATAACAAAATTGATTTTATCATCCATTGTGCAACTGTCGGCGGAATTAGAGGTGTTG
>CALUXV010000094.1 GCA_944324835.1 Candidatus Gastranaerophilales bacterium | reverse complement strand
AAATCATACTGCCAGAATGTTGAATACGTTTCACTTTTCATCTGCTCCATAATTTCCGATGAATGTTTTGTAACCAAGTCATCAGAGTAGGAAGTATAAAGAAAAGTGTAATTTTTATTTTTTGCAAAACACCAGGATATAAAATACTCAATTAGTGCTGTTTTACCAAAGCCTACAGGCATATTGATAAGCAGATTTTTAGTTGTTTTGTAATTTACACGGTTTTCAAGGTGCGAGATAATATCATTGTGAAAGTGTTTGAATGTAAAAGGATTACCTACGTTGTAATGGTGCATTACTTTGATATAAGCCTTTAGAGAATTTTCACAGGCAATTTTTAAAATTCCTAATTCCTCTAAAGTATTATAATCATCTCTTACCGTCATAAATCTTTCAATTTATTCATAACACTTTCAATTGTTTTTTCGTCTGTTACTGTGATTGTTGCGTTTGTAGCTTCGACTTTTTCTGTCGGTTTCTGTCCGATTGTATCTCTAATGAACTCACAAGCCCGGACATTACCGCTTATACTCTGCTTAATCATTGACGCCATCATTGCTTCTAAGGTCGTTGCCTTTTCACCGTTTTTATTCGTCAATTCTTTTTCAAGCAAATAATCAAGCATTTCACGCATAGTTTTTTTTTGCCTGCGAACTTCGCCGGATTTCTTACCGCCTTTCCTTCCGTTCTTCTTGGCTTCTTCGCGGCTTTGATTGCTGTCGAAGGGCTTTAAATTGTCATTGTTCGCCATTTAATAACTCCGCCTTTTGTCCTGTTAAATTTTCCTCGATATATTGTCGTTTCTTAACCATTTTCACACTTCTTATATACAAAAGTTGTTGTTATTCTTTTATTAGATAATGTTTTATTTAATGTTTTACCCAATTTACCAGTGTTTCTTGTGTTTCTTGTGTTTCTTGTGCATACCCAATTTTTATTGTTTTTTAATGAATTGATTAAAGCTGGTTGTGAAGTAGTTATAGCAAAATCTGTGTTCAATATTTTACCAATTTCATTTAAAAATAATGTTCCTAAACCTATTCCTTGATAATCTGGAAGAATAACCAATCTATGAACTTTTTTATAAGATTTAATTGGATGCGGAAAATGTATTATTGCCATAAAACCAGCTATTTTTTCATTTACAATTAATAAGAAACATTTACTTGAATTATTTAATGAAGTGTTTAAATAATGATATTTTCTAAAAATCGTCCACACATCTCTTTTACATTCATATATTGAGCATCTAATTTTTGGTCTTTTTTTTTACATATTTCAAACTTCATTGTATCTGTACAAAAAATCCAATCAGGTTCTAACCAATCTATTATATCGTAATGACAAGATATTGCTATAAATTTTTTATTTTGTTTTTTAACACATTTTGATATAGCATAACTTGCTATTTTAGCAACTTCTCTATTAACTACACTTGTAAATTCATCAAAACAAATAATTTCTTTATCAGACAATAATGCATTTGCTAAATCAACTCTCATTTTTTCACCATTAGACAATACATTATAAGGTTTTAACCAACTTGGAGGACTAGAAAAACCTACTGAATTAAATATTTTTGTTATTTCTTTAACTGTTTTATTTTTAGGCATATCATCAATAATGCTATTAGATGTATACTCAAAATTATCAATTATATTATCTTTAAATAATTCTTTAGCAATTGTTGTTTTACCTGTTCCGCTTGCACCGTAAATAATTCCAACGTTCCATTCAACTGGCAAATCAATATTACCAACAAAATGTTCTTTTATATGTTCATTTTGCAAATCGAACATACCAATTATACTTGATACTCTAAAACTACTTTTATCAGCTTTATTTTCTTTTACAATGTCAAAAGTCGGCATTTAATTCCCTCATTTGTCAGTTTATAAAATAACATTTCTTGTTCTTCCTCATTAGAACATTCGCAAACAACTTCGTAACTTTCTTTTATATCATCAGAAATATCTTTTATATTTTCTTTCAAACTCTCAAACTCAACATCAAGCCCCCAGTCTTGTAATTGTTCAACGTCAAAATCAGCTTGAAGGCTATCAAGGTCAAACTCCGAACTGTCGGACGTTGAGTTATCCATTATAGCTAATTGTTTTCTTTTCTCGTCGTTTGTGTTTAAATCTGTACGCTTAACAACGACAAGCTCTGTTCCGTCTGTTTCAATTACCTTAATCGGTGTATTTTTATCAAGCGTACTTACTAAGCCGTTACCACATACAATTTCATTTTCATTGTCTATTACTACACTTCTTCCAAGCCCAACTTCTGAAACAGATTTTTTGATTAAATCTAAATTTTTTTTATTATGCTTGCGATAATTACGTTCATCTTGTTTTAAATCTTTTATTTGCATAACTTAATTTCTTTTGACATACAATCCTGTTTCTTCACATAACGGACTATCCGCTATGACTTTAACTTTTATTCCTCTGCCTTGAGCGAACGCAATCCACTTTTCAAGGCATTCTTTTTGCTTTGTCCGGCTTTCGTCCTTTGTTTTAAAATCACATCCGCAATAAAGAATCTCATCATAGCCTTTAAGTATTGCGTAAGCTGTCATATATGACATACTGGAAGCAAAATATTTCCAGCGTGTGTTTCTTCAACAATCGGGATTTTTCGGAGTTGATAAACCTCATCAAACGGGAAGTTAACTTGAGTTATAACTCCCTGAACGGCTTCTTTTTTGTGTAAATCAAACCATAAATCATAACGTTTGAATTTATCTTTGTGATGGTTTAATCCCCAGACCTCATAATCTGAATCCCAATCAAAGTTTTTTATGGAGTTGCCAACTCCGCATATAGCCACTTTTTTCATAACAAAAAAAATACGGCTAGAAATAATAACGGATTCAGTATTAGACGTCTAGCCGTTGTAATGTATTGTTGTTTGGATTTC
>CALUXV010000093.1 GCA_944324835.1 Candidatus Gastranaerophilales bacterium | reverse complement strand
TGGAAAGAGTTTAAGGTCAGAATTTAAACACTTTTTACGAACGTGAATTTTTGTAAATTATTTGTTATTCTTTTTAATAATAATGGCAAATTTATTCTTTATGAGGTTTAATCTAAAAAAGAGGAAATTATGAAGATTAATCCAGTATATTATCAAACATATAATTACAGCGCAACACAAAATCAACAACAAAAGTTAAATAATCTTAATTCTAATTATGCACATAAATATATTCAAAAGGATGCCTTTATGTTTACTGGTTCAACTAATATGTTGGACAAGGCTAAAAATTTAGGTAAAAAGATTGTCGATAAAACTAAAGAAACTTTTTCTGATTTCTCATCACTTTTTACAAATCAAAATATTGAACTTTCTAAAGAAGAGGAGACCTTTATTGATAGTTATTTTAAGAAAGAAGCAGAAATTAAAGCTGAATATGACAAAAAAATAGCAGCGATAAAAGATGGTTTTTGGGATCACTGGACAAATGGCTCAGAAAAAGAACGGCAAAAATTACGTGAAGAAAAAACGAAAGCTTTAAAAGTTGCATATGCATATCAAGATTTATTTGAACAGAGGGAACAAGAGGCAATTGCTAACAAAAATAAATTTGCACAACTTGCAAAACAGCTAAATATGAGTAAAGAAATTTTGGCGGCATTTGAGAGTTCTCAATTATCAAGTCAGCGAAGACTTGATATTATTAAAAGAAGAAAAGAACTTTTAGATAAAAAGGGGTTTAGTAAAATTGCGGGTTATCTTGATGAAAAAAGTAAAATTCAAACAGAATTTCTTGATAAACTAGATGATGAAAAATCTGGTAAATATTTAGCTACGCCAATACCAAATGCAATATTATTTTATGGTCCAACCGGTTGCGGTAAAACTACTTTTGTAAAGGCTCTTGCCGAAGAAGCTGATTGTAATTTAGAAACTATTCAATGTCGAGGTACACAAAAAGCAAAAGAGCAACAAATTTATGATACTCTGATGGGTTATGAAGATAATGAAATTGAAGTTCCTGGTTTATTGGAAAAAGCTCAAGAGGAATTTCTGAAAACAGGTAAAAGAACCATTATCCTTATTGATGAATTTGATAGATTCTTTGGAAAAGATGTTTCAAATAAGTTTATAAGTGAAATGAAAGGAATTTTAGAAAGTTGTTCTGAGGATAACCATGTAACATTTTTCCTTACAACAAATAAACCGCAAAAAATTCCTTATGAATTAAGAAATTCACATAGAATTGAACCCTCTTATCCTCTTGATCCCCCAAATAAAACTAATGCTGTAGCAGTAATTGAACATTATCTTCAAGGGTGCGATACACAGGATTTAGATTACAATACTATTTTGAATGAATTATTTAAATATGCACCTGATGAGATATACAGTAATACCCATTTAAAGGCGATTTGTGAACTTGCTGCAGATGTTGTAAAACCTGATGAAAGCCCACTAACAACAGATATGTTCCTTCAAGCTATAGAACAATATAACAATTCAAATACTGACCATAATCTTTTAAGAATAACAAAAGAATATCTAAAACAGTATGAAAACGATAAGGCAAATTTATAAAGGAATTTTATTATGAAAACTTTTGGAGTAACAACTTTTAACAGCAATATAGATGTAAAAAGAAACAAAAAAAGAAAAATATTAGAGTCTACTGCAATCTTAGCAGGCTCAACTGCGGTTATTCCTACAAGTTTTTTAATTGCTGACAATTTTAGCAATAATAAGAAGAATTATCTAAAATCAGTTGAAAATGAAAAAGATATATTTACTAAAACTGTTCAAAAAAATACTGATGTAGGTGTGGGGCTATTAAAAAAAATGGGAAAACCCATAGATGACAATGTAATAAAAACAATTAAAGATCAAGTTGAAATAACAGAAAAATCTAAATTAGAAGAAAAATTAGCACTTTTAAACAAACTTCGTAAATCACATGTTAATAAAGGTTTAAAAATTTCTGTAGGAGTAGGATTAAGTCTTGGAGCAGCTATTCTCGGAATAAAAAATGTTTATGAAAAACAAAAAAATCAATCAGTGCAAGTAAATTCTACTCAAACTTCTAATAAAATAACATCAAATAATAGTCTGTCATTTGGAAATAAAAAAAAAACAAATCTCTTTTACTGGAATTGTTGATAAAATTGCGGATGAATTAACGCCTCAACAATTAAAAAATTGGCAAGATTACGTAAATGGAATATTTCCAACCTTAGAGGAAACTAAATGGGCACGTAAAATTGCTGACTTTAGATTAAAAGATTGGCCTAAAGGTATTTTAGATTCTTATATTGCAAAATATTTTAAGCCTTCAACAGATAGAGAATACCACACATATTTACTGAAACAGGACATTATAGTTCCACCAGAACCGCCAAGTTATTATAGGAATTATGATAAATGGTTTAATACTCAACGGTGGAAAAATTTTCAGAAATGGCCGGATTATATAGACAAAGCTGCTCAATTTGAAAGAATGGAAAGTATTATTAAACAGGAAAGAATAAAAAGTTATGCATTGGAAAAAGCACGACTTGAACAAGCAGCAAAGAAAGAACTATCTGCAGCTTGCATTAAATATCAAATAAATGAGGAATTTTTATCTGCATTTAATAGCGATAATAAAAAAGTAAAAATTCCGGATGCTCTGATGATACAGAGTAAGAGTAAAGATGATGCCACAGAAACATTAAAATGGATTGTTGGTAAGTCAAATTCAAACTACATATATATTGAAGATAAAAACGAATCGAATTATACAAGATTGGATCAAATTCTTACAGTGTTAGAAGAAGCAGAAGAAAATTATAAAAAAAATGGGAAACGAACTCTTGTATGGGTTGAAAATTTTGACAAATTACTCTCAAAAGACTCTGATAACGAAGAAGTAATCGGAGATTTAAAAGATATGTTAGATAAAATAAGTAAAC
>CALUXV010000092.1 GCA_944324835.1 Candidatus Gastranaerophilales bacterium | reverse complement strand
GGTGCAGGGGTGCATAAACCCCGCTATTATTTGTTTAAATATTCAGATTGATAAAATAAACAAATTTTGTTCTTTATACTACTTTTCTATAAAAATTTTAATAAAATTATTATAGATAATTGTGCCTAGACAAAGAGATTCTTCGGGCTTTGCCCTCAGAAAGACAAAAGTCTATTCACTAATCACTACTCACTCTTCACTACCAATAATATTTTTATGTAAATAAAACTAATTAAGATACTTTTTAATCAAAAGTTTTTTCAAAGCTCTTGCATTGACACTCTGTTCATCTATCTCTAATATCTTATCAAGAGATTTAATTGCAGATTTATATTCCTCGAGATTCTTATAAATAACAGCCATTGAATAATATGCATCGATAAACCTATCATCTAACTCAACCGCTTTTTTTAAATCCAAAAGAGCCAATTCTAATTCATTTTTATCCTCTGTTTTTGTTGCAAAAACAATTTGCGCACGGTTGAAATATGCATCAGTCATATTTGAGTCAGTATCTATTGCTTTTGTATAATATTCTTTTGCTTTATCATAATTCCCTTTTTGAAATTCAAGAATCCCTATAAACAAATATACAGGTGCGAAATCAGGTTTTAATTCTATGACTTTGTTATACGCAGTCATCGCTTCATTATTGTTTCCCAATCCTGCTTCTTGGATTCCGAGGTTGAAATAATATTTGTAATCTTTATGACTTATTTCTACATCTTTTAAAAGCGATACATATTTCTCATCTTCTTTTAAAATTTTAATCAATTCTTGTTTATTATATTCTGCGGTTTTTAGTTTTGGAGAAAGCATAAGCGCCATATCATAATCATTCAACGCTTTTTCAAAATCCCCTTTATGAAAATATGAAAACCCTCTGTTATTAAAAACCAGAGCATTCTTAGGTTCAATCTCAAGCGCCTTGTTATATCCTTCTATTGCTGCATCATAATCGCCTGATTCATCTTTTGCATTCGCAAGATTAACTATTATATCAATATTATCAGGTTCAAGTTCAAATGCTTTTTCAAAATTCCGCAAGCGCTCATCTGCATCGGTTGATGCTACTCCCATATAAAAATAATAATCGTATTTTGTTCCAAGGCGCTTCAAGTCATTACGAATAAGTTTCCTTGCAGCCGCATAATTTTTCTTTACAATATAATCTTCTATCTTGTGTAATAAATCTGTTTTTTCCATTTTAATCACCATAATTATGATAACAAAAAAAATTTTTAGAAGTATTTTATTAATATGAGCGGAAAATATTTTTTGTTATCAAAAACCGTAAACCAACCGTTTGTTAAGTATAAAAACGCGGCTACTCGTTATTTAGGAGATACACCTTATACATTCGATGAAGTTATTGTTGGAATATACGGAAGTAAAAAAACTCGTAAAATAACAACGTTTAGAAATAGCAATGGAGAAATAATAGAGCGTGTTTTGGATTATCCGGGAAAACACTTAAAATCACGTATATACTCAAAACAATATAACATAATCGGAGAAAATGAATTTGTTACTTCAACAATAATAAAAGAGTTTTCATTAAAACGTTATCTTGAAAGCAGTTATAAAAATTTCAAAGAACAAATGAATAGCTTATTTAGTCTCGCAAATTTACAAGATTCTTTCTGGAAAAGATGTAAAACATTCACAAATCACCTTTCTGAAAATGTAAATACAGGAGCAAAAATATTATCCAAAGTTGAAATTAAACCTGCAAAATATCACAGAAATGAACATAATTTTGTAGAATATCCAGAAATTATTAACGGAATGAAACTAAAAACTAATAAAAAATATCTTTCATTCAAAGTCAGTAATAACGGAACTAAAGTTATCCCGAGAACTCATAAAGAAAGTGCAGGAATAAAATATCCTAAAGATGATGAATTTCTTGCTATCAGAGGTCTCGATATAAATGATGCTAAAGAACCTATTACAAGACATTTTATTCACAAACGCAATCTTGATAATGCAGATATAGAAATTAATACAAACTACCTTCCTAAAATAGACGGCAGCGAAGATGCGCTAATCGCATTTTATAATGACATCAACGGAACTATTAATTATAATAGATTTTATAGTTTTTGTTCTAAATCTAAACTTGCAAATACTGCCGCTCACGAAACTGAACACAGCAGACAATGGATGCTGCATGCCAGAAATACCGGAGGAGAAACATTATATACTATAACACTTGCTAAAAAACTCGGTCCATTAACCGATATTAATGAGATAATAGAAGCTCAAAAATGTACAAAATCAATTGATAATTATGTACAATTTGATGAAGATTATAAAAAATACTATGATAGTTATATAGAAAGAATGGCAAGAGAACGAGGCAAACAAGCGGAAGAAAGTTATAACCGGCAAAAACAGGTTATTAAAAGTAATTTTAAACATATACCGGAAGAGTTATTATAATTATTCAAGATATTTTTTCTTGTGTCCTTTTGGACGTTTAATATCATATTTTTTAACTATTTGATATTTTATATCATTGTTTAAAATCCCATGAGTCCAGGCAATATCAACCATATTTGCTTTATTAACAGCTCCTATTTTATTAAAAATATCCTCAAAAGATTTTTTTACTGTACTTTTAGTTACACATAAAATCTTACCGATTTCAGCATTCGTATAACCTATACTTGCTAAAACTAAATATTCTATTAATCGATTTGTCAAAATACAATTTATATCATGTACTTTAACCACTCCTTGCAAATTTAATAGATTTTGCGTTTTTATCTCTGCCATATTACTCATACTAACTATCGTACGAATGTAATACATATTTTTGAATTAGACTTTAGCCTAGTCTTTTATTTGAAAACACAAAAATCATATTTATACAAAAAGATGGCAAATCATATATTTCAATAAAAAACGCAGAATGCAACTGTTTTTAATTTATTCCTTACTCAAATAGTTTCAATTTTGAACATGCGGTTTAACTTCGCTCAATATTCTCACTAATCGGACTAACACTTTGCTGTCATGCCGTCCGTACGGAAATCCGCTTGAATGCAGAAAAGTTTTCTCTATCCATAATAAATATGACAGGATAAGAAAAACCTATCCTGTCATATTTACCCTGGATGCGATTCGAACGCATGACCTACCGCTTAGAAGTTGTAT
>CALUXV010000091.1 GCA_944324835.1 Candidatus Gastranaerophilales bacterium | reverse complement strand
ACTCTGTGGAGTTTATATGATTAATATTTCAAAACTTGTCTGCGGTTATGACCTTTATTGAAGGAGATGTGAGTCCATTGGTTGTATTCTACTATTGTAAATGAAAATAGTTTTTGATATAATTATTCTGGGCTAGGGTAGCTCCCGAAAAGTGAAATACTCAATCACCTGCCTCATATTATATTATTGAGTTAACAATAGGAGTATTGTATTTATGGAAAAAGAAATTTGGAAAATAGTTAATTTTAATTCTAATTATGAAGTAAGTAATTTAGGTAAATTAAGAAATACTAAAACTAAAAACGTTTTAAAACTTAGAGATAATGGGCACGGTTATTTAGTAGCTCATCTTTATAATAAAGGTAAAAGAAAAGTTGAATATATTCATAGATTAGTTGCATATTGTTTTATTCCAAATATTGATAATAAAGAAGAAGTTAATCATAAAGATGGTGATAAAAGTAATAATTGTGTTAAAAATTTAGAATGGGTTACAAAAAGTGAAAATATAAAACATTCTTACAAAATAGGATTAAGAGAAATAACAGAAAAACAAAGGCAAAATGCAATATTACAATTATCTAAAATAACTCCAGAAGCTTTATTAAGAGGGAAATTAAAAAGTGCTGAAACAAATAAAAAAAAGAGTACTTTAGAATATATGAAAAATTCATTAAATCAAGCAAAGCCGATTAAGTGCATAGAATTAAATAAAATTTTTCTTTGTCCATTTAGAGTAGAACAAAAATTAGGAATAAAAAAATCAGCTATACGCAAAGCAATGAATAAAAAATATAAAACTTGTGGTGGTTATCATTGGATTTATATTAAAAATAATCATTTATCTAAAACATAACTTTTACCATCATATATTAGATTTTCGCATTTTAAATCATCTTTTTTATAATCAATGTGTACCCAACTATTGCTTTCTAAAATACATTGACGATATTTAACTCCACTTTTTTTAATAAAATTATATAATTCTTTTGCTGTCATTCCATTAACGTGAATATCCGCACATCTGCCTGTTAAATGACCTGAATTACTTGCTCCGTCTACAAGTTTATTTACCTGTGAATTACGATAACCCGAGGTTATTATCATAGGTTTACCGAGTTTATCTCTTAAAGGCTGCAAGACATAGAATATAAGCTCCAGAAGGTTATCAAGAGAGTTAATATCCGGGGTGTTGTTTATCCCCGCTTTTTCTGCCGTGTCTGATTTAACAAGTTCTGATATTGTGAAGTTTAGCATAATTATCTACCTCTTTTATATACAACTTCTTCAACATTAATTAGCCTTTGTTCAAGATTTTGGATAGCGGCGTCTGTCTGCCTGATATGCGTATCAAGCTTTTCAGCAATATTATCCATTTTGGCAAAATGAGAGCCTAGAAAAATCAAACATCCGGCAAACGTGAACACCGCACCAATTGCCCAGCGTTTAATCTCTAAAAGTACATTAAACATTAGGTTAACTTTGTTTGTTATTGTGAGCTCTTCTGGGTGTTCTGGGTCGCCGAACAAAAAATGGTTAATGCGGTCAAGCTGACCTTTCAATAACATGTGATGTTCGTAGCATTCTTTTGCTTGTACTGGTTGATTTTGTTCTTCTGTCATACCCACTTCTCCACAAAATAATTTTTGACCGCCTGCCATAAATCAACTGCCATGAACATAATCACAGCTTGAACCGGACATACACCCTCTTTTAGAAGAGCATTGAAAAAGATTTCACTTGCTGTTTTCCGGTCATAGCGTACTATATCAGGGTGTTCGATTAAATAATCGTGAATGATTGAGGCCGGTACATACTTTGGCGTATGCGGACAGCCTAACAGAAATCTGAATACTTTAGGTATGGAGCAGCCATCACTAGAAAAGCCGGCTGGTATCATGAAATAAATCTTCTTTTTCCCTATACAAACCCTGATAGGCGCGCCACGTAGTATTCTGAACGGTTTCTTTTGGTTCAAATAGTTGTAGCCTATTTCTTTGTCTAAAATGTAGTTGATTTCCATTTAATCGTCCTTATCGAAATCTTTTAGCAGGTCTTCTACTTTTTCTCTATCCTCTTCAGATAGTTCGTCGATATATTTTAAAAAGATCCGGAATATTTTTTCTGCTGTATTTGCTGCTTTTTTAAGCTGTCTTTTTTCTTTGATAATCTCTGTCTCGGATTGGCGCTTTTTGGCGATTTTAGCGTAATCCGCAGCGCTCTTGAATGCGTCACCGATTGCCTCTATTGCTTTTGGTATGTCTAGCATTATCACCTCATACTAAATGTTCGTGAGCCGCGGGCAGTGAAATATGGCTCACGAGTTATAAATCACCGCCCACGAAAAACTTCCAATAGGGGGGGGTACCCCTCACCCTAACCCTCTCCCTCAAGGGGAGAGGGGATAAAAGTTAATCTTCTTTGCCGTTAATTTTATCTGCTAGTTCAAGTAAAAATTCTTTTGCCGTGTTCAAAAGCGGAATGGTGGCTTTAAGCACGCTGTTACCGTATTTGTCAATAGCATTAACAGCAAAATCAAAGACATGTTCAATAGTTTCTTTTGTAACATCTTCTGCAAGGTCTAAACCTTCTTGCTTAGCGTCCTGTTTAAGTTCTTCTTTTTGTTCCTCGTTCATTTTATACCTCCTTTTCACTGTTCAACGTTTTAACGACCTTACCGCCCTTGTAATATCTTAGTTTTGATTTAACCCACTGTCCTGCAGCGTCTTTAAGATATGTGAGCTTAGATTCTAACGTATTACCGCTGTATGTGCTCGCAAATATCGCTTTTTTGCCGTTCGCGAGTTTTACCGTATCTGTAATCACCTTTGTATAAGGTGCGGTATATCTGATTTGTGTTTGCCTAACAAGCCCGAACTGCGGGCTTTGTACCGGTTGGATTTTCAAGTATGCCTCCTTTGTTTTTTTACCGTTCGGTAAATTTTATGGGTTTCAAATCCTGATTATGTCTGATTTTTACCGAACGGTAAAATTATTTGGCTATTATTCTGTCTCCTCGTCCTCATTTACCTCTTGGTTACTTTCTGCAGGCTCTTCTGCTGCCGAGCTTTCCTCGGTAACTGCCGAGCTTTCCTCGGTAGTTGAAAGTCCTTGCGGCATAAAGTCAGTCGCTAACTGCATAATACACTCTTGCAGGAATTCTGCAGTTACGGGCTTAAC
>CALUXV010000090.1 GCA_944324835.1 Candidatus Gastranaerophilales bacterium | reverse complement strand
CATCTTTCGGTTACAAGAAATGATTTAAAAGGATTTAAAAATAAAAACAATATTGATAATTTGTTAATTCCTGAAGACGGAGAAATAATTGATTTTACATGTAATAATTGAACTTTTATATTGATAAAGTTACTCAAACTTAAGGATGGAAAAATTTTTACAACCTTGTTCTGAAATTTTACAAAATTTTTGCTTTTTTAAAAAAATGAGGAACTGGACTTTTCCGAAATAATCAAATTATCCGTACGACTCAAAAACGGTGCGTATCTCACTGAAATTCTGCAAATCTCAATCTATCCGTACAGTCCAGAAAAAGTCCAGTTTCCCAGTTTGATTTTTTTGGTAAACTTAATTTTTTCGACCCGGAAACTCCCACACAAAGCCAACTTTACCAAAATAATCAAACTAACCGTACACAATAATCAAATCATGTGTTTCTTTACAAGAATTTCTATTTCTTCTTGGTTATATCTTGAATAATAACATTCTAAACCTTGGATGCCACTTGCTATCATTGTTTCAAGGCGTGGAAGAAATTCTTCTTTTGATAAATGTTTTTCTCCTTCGCCTCCTAGAGGATGAGCCCAAACAGGAATTCCACCTGCATTTTTTATTATTTGAATGGCCTCATCGCCATCGAATCTAGAATTGCCTGTTTTACATCCGTCTAAATATTTTCTCATTGCATCAAGGTTGTTATCAGATAGGCCTCTATTTACTAAAATATTTGCAAAATGGGTTTTTACGACACTTGGTCTTGAATAAAGCCAATCAAGTTCTTCTTGAGTTAGTGTGATATCCCAAACTTCTTTTAAATACGCGATTCTTTTTTCTAGTTTGTTTCTTCTTAGAATTTTTCCTTGAGCGATTAAATCATTTAATTCTTTATTATCAGGGTTAATGTTATATCCAAGAATATGACACTTTATATCTTTTGTTTTGCAAGTAAGTTCAACACCTTTTATGAATTTAATATTACTAGGTAGGTGTTTTTGAACTTATGATAATCCGCCAATGGTGTCATGATCAGTTATTGCAAAAATATTTATTCCTGCATCTTGAATATTTTTTATTAATTCCGGGATAGAATCGCTTCCATCGGAAAAATTGCTATGTATATGTAAATCAGCTTTAATCATATTTACATTGTAATACAAAGTTAAATATTATAATATAATTTATACAAGAGAGGGATTTAAATGTATATTCCATATTATGAATTGGCTCAAAGTATATCAAAAATTTTGCCAAAAGCTTGGCAGAAGAAATTTGTTGATTATGGATATAATTTAAAGATTAAACAAAATTTAGATTTTATAAATAAAAATATCGTAAATGTAAAAAAAAGGTTATCTAAAAAAATTAAAACTCAAAAACTAAATGTTATATTTTATGTTTACGATGATACAAAATGGAAATGTCAAAGTTTATATGATTTGATGGATAAAAGTGAAAACTTTATTCCATATATTTATGTAACTAAAAATGCAGCTCCTCAGAATAATTGCAATTATCAAACAGATGATGATTTGAGAAAAGTATATGATTTTTTTGCAAAGAAGTCTATGCGAGTAAAATACGCATACAATATTGAGAAACAAAAATATATTCCTTTTGAAAAAATGAATCCTAAACCTGATATTATAATATATCAGCATCCATGGTATGTTGAAAGAACTCAAGGTCCGGTTGTCTGCTCAAAATTTGCATTAACTTATTATGTTCCATACTATATTTCAGATACAGATGAATGGTTTGAGTATGATTTAAGATTCCATAAATATATTTATAAATATTTTGTTCCATCTGATATAGTTAGAAAAAATTATGCAAAAAAGATGTCTAATAATGGGAAGAATTTAGTTGTTTCAGGACACCCTCAATTGGATTATTTCTATTTGAATAAAAATAATAGTGCTAGTGATACAAATAACAAGGTAATAATATATGCCCCTCATTGGACTGTTTGTGGTGATAATATAAGATATTCAACATTTGATTGGTCAGGGCGAGAAATTTTAGAATTTGCAAAATCTCATAAAGAGTTTAATTGGGTAATGAAGCCTCATCCGTTGCTTTATAACTTTTTATATCAGTCTGGATATATGTCAAAAAATGAAACTGATAAATATTTTGATGACTGGCGCGAAATTGGTCAAGTTTTTGATTCAGGTGATTATATGGAGCTATTCAGTAATTCTTCAGTTATGATTACTGATTCAGGATCCTTTTTGATTGAGTATCTTTTAACAAGAAGACCTTGTATTCACTTGGTATCAGAAAAATTTATTGGTAATGAAACAGCAAAACAAATATGTGCTGGTTATTATAATGCACATAATAAAGAAGAAATGTATTCTTTATTAAATGAAGTTATTTTAGCTAATAATGATTCTAAGAAATCTGAGAGAGATTTAATTATTCAATCAATGAATTTAGATAATAATTATGCCGCTCAAAATATTGTGAACGAAATAATAAATGATTTATGACAGGATAATATTATGAAAAAGAAACTATTAATGGTTTTAGGACCAACAGAAATAGAAAAAGATATTTTAAAAGAAGGTGCTAATTCTCAAGAATATATGAGAACACTAGATTATACTAATAAATGGTTTCGTATTTTTGATAATTTAAAATATGCATTTCAGACAAAAAATCCTGTTGTAGTCTATGCTACATCAGGCACTGGTGCAATGGAAGCTGCAGTTACTAATTTTTTATCCTCAAATGATAAAGTTATTTATATAAATGGAGGATCTTTTGGTAAAAGATGGGGGGATATTTGTCAAAAGCATAATATCGAAACTGTTGAAATTCCTGTGGAATTTGGTAAAACCCCAAATATTGAAAATGTAAAAAAATATATAGAACAGAATTCCGATGTAAAAGCTTTATTTGCAACTTTAAACGAAACTTCATCTGGGGTATTAACAGATATTAAAGCAATTGGTGAAATTTTAAAAAATTATCCAGATATTTTATTTATAGTTGATTGTGTAAGTGGATTATTATCGGAAGAATTTTTGCAAGATGAGTGGGGTGTAGATATTGCAGTTTCAGCATCTCAAAAAGCATTTGCCTTACCTCCTGGATTGGGATTTTTATCAGCAAGTCAGAAGGCCTTAGAGAGAGCAGAAAAATCAAATTTAAGAAATTTTTATTTTGATATTTTTGATTATGTAAATAATGCAAATAGAGGGCAAACTCCTTTTACTCCTGCTGTTGGAATTGTAAATCAATTGGATAAGAGATTACAAAAAATAAAAAAAGAAGGTTTGGTAAATTTTAGAAATAGATATAAACAAAATACA
>CALUXV010000089.1 GCA_944324835.1 Candidatus Gastranaerophilales bacterium | reverse complement strand
ATAAAATTTCTTAAACTTGCCATTTATATTTCTCCTTAGCGCGGGTGTTAAATTGTTTTATATTTATCAATGTAT
Organism: Candidatus Gastranaerophilales bacterium; assembly: GCA_944324835.1. Taxonomy (GTDB): domain Bacteria; phylum Cyanobacteriota; class Vampirovibrionia; order Gastranaerophilales; family Gastranaerophilaceae; genus UMGS1585. The sequence goes on along the minus strand of CALUXV010000089.1, from coordinate 3,265 downwards.
GTTGAATTATATTAAGTATAACATCGCTTCGTTGATTTGTCAACTGTGTTGATTTATTATTTTATCTTTGATATAATAACTTTGAGGTGGATTATGGATAAATATACTCAACTTATTAAATTCGGGACTGTTTTAAAGCAAAGACGTCTGGCTTTGAAATTAAGTTTAAGAGAGTTAGAAAAGCAATCAAGTGTCAGTGCGGCTCTAATAACCAAACTTGAAAACGGCAAAATGGCTAACTTTCCAAAAGCTATTACCATTAAACAGCTTAGTGATGCCTTAAAATTCAATGATGAATTGTTTGTGCTGGCGGACATTTTGTTTGAAACTAAAGAACACAATCTTCCTGAAAAAACTTTTGAAGATGAATTAAGACAACTGCTCGCAACCAGAACAACACTTAACTCTGATAATATTACACAGGTTATTTATTTTATTTCAGGATTGGAAAAACTACAAAAAATGGAAAATTTATAATATCTTTCCGACTAAACATGTCAAACTTGTGATTCTTTATCTCAAGCTCCTTGACACACGACACCCTGATTAAGGTTTAATGAGACATTTGAGTTATAGAATAATAGTCTCAATTAGGCAGTGTGTTTGAATATTCGCGGTATTTTTCAAATTGACTGTAATTACTCAAATTGGTCTTTTTCTACTCTTTTTGTCCCTCAAAATATAACAAAAATTTAAACAAACTACCTGAAAATTAAGCACTGATAAGGTTATAGCGATTTTAAATAAAGGACAAAAATGTCCCATTTAAAAAGTCTAAATTTAAGTCGGAACAAAGTCGGAAGTCTTTAAAATATGTGAATTTTAGTACTATAAACTAATAAACTGTATCATAAAATGACAAATTTTAATCAAAAATCTATCTATTTCAGTCAAGTTTTAATAAAAATTTTTAATTGATTTTAATAATGACTTTTCATCTTCATTAATCCAACATTCACTTGAATATTGAGCTTTTCCAGTTTCAAGATACCTTAACCAAGCAGTTAAGCAATACATATAAATATCATTTATATAATTTTCGTCAAGAAGAGCATGTCTACCTACATAATTATTACCTGCAACCCATTGTGAATATCTTACTGGAAATAAAAATGCATCCTCAGTATCATCTTGTATAATTTTTAAAAAACCATTTTCATCTATAACTAAAGTATTATAATGCCTATCATCTGCATTTTTCATCAGCTCCATTATTTCAGCCTTATTAAATAAATGGCTCGGGGATACTTGCGGATTTCTTATAAGTTCATTATGAAAAAATAATCCATAATCAAAATCTAAATTTACTAAATTAAATATTGATTTTATTTTGTTTTCACACAATTCACATATTTCTTTACAATTTTGACGGGATGTTATGAATAATGCATCTTCAGCTGCTTCATTTAGGCTTTTAAATTCCTTTATTTTTCCATCTTTACATAAATAATTATAAGGACCAAACATTTTTTGTTTATAATTCATAAAATTAGGAATACTAAATTCAAAATAGTAATGTATTGGAGAGTTCTGATTAATAATAGTGCCTTTTTGTATACAATCACTAAAATCCCAATCTTTAAAATTTTTTGAAACAAATTCTTCTATATCTTTTTTATTATCAATTACAGAACTCTTATTTATTTGTTTTTTAGATTGATCTATTTGTTTAAAAGGATTTATGGAATAAAACTTATCTAAAGATTCCCTAAAATCATCATCTCCACTAGTATATAGCTTTTGAGTAAATTCTATTATTTCCATATATTTTCTAAACTCTTGAATCGTTGCATCATTATGCCGAGCATCATAAGTGCCACTTATCTTATTGTAACCAAACATTTTAAATGTAAAAAGAAATTTTCCACCAGTATATCGCACTACTATTTGAGTACCTTTTGGTAACTTTTCATCACTATCATATTTGTATACTCCATAATTTATTCCATCACTAATAACGTACTCACCATTTGGTAAAGCTGCACAATACTCCCTGCTTGTGTTGTCACTTTCTTTACAAATAGGCTCTATGTTTTCTGCTTCCAGTAGGAAATAGTTATATGCCGGATTTGTAAAACATTCCATATATAAATTTTTGGGCTTTAATTGTATTACTGAGCCAATATTATAAATAAAAATATGCCCTTTTTCGTATGCTTCTTCTACTTTTTCTGCGTCAATACCTCCGCCAGTTGGAAGAAATAGATGATTTAAATTACTTCTTTTTGTAACAAATTGAAGAATATTAACTATGTCATCTAATTTTGTCCATTTTACAGATGTAACAGGTGTAAGAAAAAGTTGATTTTGAATAAAGAACCATTCCTTAGCTTGATTTATTATGTGATTATCTTTATCATTCAACCAAGCTTGTAGTCTATTGCAAAAATCTGCCATAGTAGGTCTTTTATCAGGGTCATGTTGAGTACAATCTTTTAAAAGTAAATGTATGTCAACTATTGGATGTTTAAATTCTGTATCATTGAGAGCAATTGAAGTATCATTATAATCATAAACTCCGTCAAAACAATTGTCCTTTTTACATAAAAGTATCCATAGTGTTTTTGCAAGAGAATAAATATCTGCCTTTTCGCCATCATAGTTTTTAGGTTCGCGTCGCATCTCTGGAGCCATCGTTGCCCATGGGCCTAAGGATTTATTGTTCTTTGTCAATTGTTCACTTTCAGGATAATGAACCAATCCAAAATCCCCCAAACAAAATTTTCCATTGTAGTAAAAAAGATTTTCCGGTTTTATATCTCTATGAAATATCTTTTTTGCATGCAAATTTTTTAAGGTTTTTGCAACTTCTAATATTGCAGATATAATTGTATCCTCAGAAGAGTCTTTTAATTTTTCTTTAATTGGTACTGCAATTGGCATTGTGTACCAATAACATTTGTCTTCAGGTTTTGAATATTCAATGATTGGCAATATCCCCTCAAAATTAGTTTGTTCGTTAATTACTATTTTAATTTCGTTAAGAAATCTTTTTTTCTTTATGTTAGTTAAATTTCCTGGATCTTTTAAAGCTACTTCTTTTTTATTTTCATCTGATTTTTTTACTACTTTATATATTTTAGAATTTCCACCATGACCTAATTCGCCATGATTAATAAAAAATTTCTTCCACTCCAATACTGGCTGTTTATTTTTATAATATTTCTGCATATTTTATTACCCTATGTCTATATTTTCTATACCATATAACGGCAAATCAATTAAATTATCCGTTTTTTTATAATCTGCCATTGACGTTCTTATT
>CALUXV010000088.1 GCA_944324835.1 Candidatus Gastranaerophilales bacterium | reverse complement strand
AACAATACAGCCGCAGAAATATCTGCAGCTGTATTTATTTAATTCTCCAATAAAATTCCGTCAAATAGCTTGCAGCATCAAACGGATGCTCAAGGAATTTGAAATCTTTGTTAGATTTAATTTGTGTAAAAGTCGGAACATCAACAATACTTGAACCTTCTTTGAAAGAGAGATTATATATGTTATAAAGAAGTTTTTTACATCTTCTTTCATCAATAAAGAGATGATTTTCTCCGAGTGAATTTTTCACTTTAGCATTAAAAGCCTGAATCCTTGATAAAATCGGCGGGTTATAAGGTCTCAATTTAAACTTTGGATTATACCCGTGATTTCTCAAAGAGTTACGAATAATCGCATAGTTTGTATATTCACTCTGGGTTGTCCGATTATCACCGGATGCATCCCCATTAATTATGATTTCTGATTTATGACTCGGATATCGTCTTATAAATTCTTCAATACATTGCTGCGTTGTAGTATTTTCTATAACAATCTCATCAAAGAAATAAACATTATTATCATCTTTATAAGCCAAACACCAGCACATCGGATCAATGTTAAAATCACATGTAATATGAAGCGGCAAATCCGGATTATATTTAAAATGCATAAGATTTTTCTCTGAAAACCCTTTTACAACAAGCCCTGATGAATAATCTCCAAACTCGCCGAGAACATTAATCCGATAATAATCTTCATCATAATTTTCTTTCAAAGACTCAACAAAGTGTTCGGGAAGAAAAGTATTATCGGTAGTCGGAGCAATAATTAACCTGTAGTTAGGTTTCTTGTCTTGAACAAACCTTCTCCAAATCCAATCCTTATTAGGCTGCGGATTTGTATGCCCGAAAAGCCGATATCTAAAATCAATCCATTTTTCGTTTCGATAAGTATTTCTTAATCTTCCCAAGAGCTGTTTGAAAGAAGAATCATCTATTTGAGAAGCTTCCTCGATTTCTGCCCAGTGCAGGTTTAAAGACTTAAACCTCTCGGCATCATCCAGCTGTGAAAACAGGATTTCTGAATTATTTTTAAACTTTATAACTTTATCGACCTTATTATAAAAATAATCTCTGTCCTCAACATACCCGAGTTGTTCAAGGTGTTCAAGGTAAGTAACAAGAGTAGTTTTTCGAACAAGTTCATACTCCTTTGCTCCGACCAAACCTCTTGAGCCCGGATATTTTTTCGCCATCAGAATACCCAGAAGAGAACCGCACCAGGTTTTCCCGCTCCCGAATCCCCCTTGATATATCGCTACATCAAGGGGGTAATCGTGAGGAATCTCAAGAAACTCTCTTTGTTTTTTCAAGAGTTTATACTTAACCATTATTCAGTCAGACCCTCTATTTTCTGTTTCAAACAGTTATAAATTGCCTGAGTAACAATCGGTATTGTCGGAACAAGATACTGGGTAACAATGAACTTTTGTACAACCCCCAGACCCGCAATATTATCAGTCAGCCAGACATTAATAGCTGCATCAACTTTGGCCTTTTTCTCCTGCCCTTCAAGTTCTTTATTAACATATTCAAGTATTTTTGATGTTGTTTTTTCAAACAATTTTTTAATCAATTGTGCTAAATTCATATTTTACGCTCCTTCCACAATTTTTGGGTAAACAATTAATTGATTAATCATTCCAAAATCATTATTTGCAATCAATACAGTATCTTCGTTCCCTGATGTACAAACTTTGATACCATATTGATAAGTTTCAAACTCTTTATTTTTTGGAACAGTTAACAAATCTGTAAACGCAGATGTCAAAACAAATGTAACCGTATCGGAATAATTTGACTGTACCATTAATTCAGATGCAACAGGAACACGTTTTAATGTCTGTATTGCAAAATAAACATTAGATGATACTTTATCATCCAAACCGGAAACAACAATTTCTCCGCTATCTCCCTGAACCAGGGAGATAGTACCATTTTCATCAATATATAACGCCATATTATAACTCCTGTAACTGTTGTCGTAATTCAACTATTTGACTTGTATAATATTCAAGCCAGGTTTGATTTTCATCCTTTTGTGACGGTTCACAAACAGCCCTGATACGTTTTTTATCAAGTTCATCCAGTTCGTTTAAAAGTTGATTTTTAGTTTCTAAAGCTCTGATTTCAGCCTGTTCAGCCTTATATTCATCCGTTTTTATATAATCCTCATAAAGGATATATCCATCAGGTAATTCTCCTAATGTATCAACTGTATCTATATATTTTGTTTCCGGATTTATTACATCTAACCCTCTATAATCAGGTATCTGTTCCCATTTATCACCATCAAAGACCGGATAAAACCCATCTTTAAATACAGGTTTTTTCAAAGTAGAAAACCTCGGGATTAAATATTCGCCCGTTTTTTTAGGATTAGATTGCGGAGTATATTCTCTCACATATTCACCACTAAATTCATCATAAATATAAACAATCATTTAAAATCTCCTTTCTGTTAATACTTAATTAAAAAGTTAGTAATCATAGCCGGCGGCTGAACAGTTGTAGATTTACCATATATAGAACTGCTTCTTGATGCATCAAATTTAAAACCATTATTAGTTGTCCCACCTTGTCCGGTACCGGTATATGGCCGGCCTGTATTAGCGGTTACAGCCCCATAATAGCCATAACCGGACCAGCCATCATGCTGATATCCGCCTGTAATATTTGGCAAACCAGCAGCCAAATAATTCCCAAGAGTACCGTTTTTGGAAATCCCCCAGACAGTTCTTCCTGACAAATTAGGAATACAAAAAGTGGTACTGTCAGACTGACCGTATTTTGTACCAATTACTTCATATAAATCTTCATATTCTTCAATTTTTATTTCAGAACCATCACACAACAAAAATCCGGTTGGGATTGCAGGTGCTTGAGAAATAATAATAGTACCTGTTGGAATAAATGAATTTTTATATCCTAATAGTTCCGTAATACTATTATTCAAAGTTGCAACCGTCGAAGAAAATGACGACGTTTGTGAGGTAATTAAAGCAGATAGTTCAGTGATTTTATCTTGTAAAAACTGGAAATTTCCATTTAATACAGAAGATGACGCCAGTGAACCATATTCAATTTCAGTTAAACTCATGATAAGCCCTTTCATTAATTATTACTTCGTAAATTTTATCGACCTTTTTTTGCATATCGCTTAATTGTTCTTTCATTGCTGAATTTTGTTCTTTAGTTGCATACTTTAAAGAAACCTCTTCCAAGATTTCACGATGCACTATCTCTAACTGCTGCGGAGTAACAAAAACGTTGTATTGAAAAAACAATGCGATTATGACAAGCACGGTCGGTGCATATTTTTGGATAGCTTCTTTGTCCATAAAAAACCTTTCTCAAAACGCTCTATTTAAAAGCATTCTGGCAAATTGTAAACAAATGTAACATAATTAGAAAAATATGTTATAAAAAAAGCAAGTTTTGGATAGTTATATACTTTATAT
>CALUXV010000087.1 GCA_944324835.1 Candidatus Gastranaerophilales bacterium | reverse complement strand
AGTTAGTAGGGTGGGCAAAGCGATAGCATGCCCACCATAAAATCTAACCTCTTCATTACCACATATTCTCGAAAATCATGGCAACACAATTTCAATTTAATCATTTACCCCTAGTCACCTAATTACTTAATAAAAATGCAAATATATTAATGACAGATTATTATAACAAGTTATAATAATATTGTGATTGAAATTAAACAAAAACTAAACAACTTATACCAAAAACTTTGTGCGATTAAGGGACATCTCTGGTCGCACTATTTATCGTTAACCGGTTGGGGATATATTTTTATTATTTTTAACATTTATTCAGATACAAATAATATACATGATGCTTTATTTACATACATATTTTTGATCACTATTTCTATATTTAGCATATCAATATTAATTATAATATTTATTATAGAAGAAGGTATTTTCCCAAAATTTAAAATAACCTGGAAATTTGTTATTGCGAACCCAATATACAATTTTTTATGGTTATTAGGCATCGCAATATCAATTATTTTTTCCTCCATTTGTATTTTATTATCAATTATTTATTAATAATTAATATACTTTTTATAATGGAACTCTAATAGGAAATATTATTAAATAATTCCTCAGACGACCTATATTTTGCTGCAGATACGCATTATTATTTGCTATTAAAGTCTTCAAAGAACTATAATTTAAGTTATATTTATCAAATAACGAAAAATTATAATAATCTATCAAAGTACCACAAATATAACCGTCAACTACACGCATATTATATAATTTTGCTTTGCCAATAACAATAAAAGTTTAAGACAGAAATAATATCATTTCTGTTTTAAACTTTTATTTATAAATATTTTCAACCGATTGAAAATATTTAAATTTTTATAAACATAAAACTTATTATTATCATAAAATATTATAATTTTATCAATATATATATAAGAAGAACCTGCTTCAGATAATCTGGCAGATATTTTCATGGTATTAAAACCATTTATTTTGGAATTCAATATCTCAACACCGCCTATCGGACAAAAATTGACCATTGATATATCTTTATATGTATCATTTTCTTTTTTTAATATAAAAAGACTATATCCGATTGTACAATAAGCTCCATCTGTGAACCCTATCACTTCATCTTCCCCGTCATCATTTAAATCAAAAAACACTGCATGAGTGCTTGTTTCAAGAGGGAAATTTGTGTATATTTGGTTGAAATTTGGTGTCTTTTTGAGTAAATATTCTTGTAAAATTTTCGATGCTTGAGGATTATTCAATTCCTGAAATGTTTTTATCACCTTAAAAGAATTATATTTATTTACACTCAAAAATATAAAAAGTAGTATTAAGACAAAAATTAAAATAAATTTCTTCATAAGGCAATTTTAATATATTTAAGAATATATTACAACATTTTTTTTTGATAAATAGTTAGTAGGGTGGGCAAAGCGATAGCATGCCCACCATAAAATCTAACCTCTTCATTACCACATATTCTCGAAAATCATGGCAACACAATTTCAATTTAATCATTTACCCCTAGTACATTGGTTTCAGTTTAATATTAGTAAACTCAATATTTCTGATACAAAAATCCTGACCTTCATTTTGGGTGTAAAAATGAAACTCAAGAGTCCTGAATATTTCAGACGGCATGGTATAATAAGAGCTTGCATTTTTAGGTGCGTAGTAAAATTTGTCGTAGTTTCCGATATCCCAATAGAGTGCATTTTTCAAAGAACGGGCTTTGATATTACGTTTCTTTGGCTGTTTAAGAGAATCGTAGTTTTTTATATATTCGACAAAAAAATCATTTGTATACGACAAATCAAGCCCTATTTTAGGAGGGATGAAAAGAATTTTCAGCATATTATCAATCCCAAAATTCAATGGTGATGTGTGATAAAAACTTTCTACAAATATACCGTGAAAATCAGAACCCAAATACTCATGGTAGATTTTCCCGTTATCATCCGCAGAATATAGAGTATTGCCGATTACTTGAATACAAGATATTTTCGGACAAACTCTCTTTACCCATTCTTCATGTTTATAATCGTAAATTAGAATTGTTGAGTATTGAGTATCATTTGTCGGCAAAAGAAACCAGAATTCATTTCTATCAGACAATACAACTGAAATCATACGTATTTTTTCAAATTCTCTTGTTATATTACACAAATCTTCCTGAAGATTTATTGCGATATTTTTTCCGAGAGTTTTATTCCCGAGAACAGACTGGTTGAATGAAAAAATACCTTTTTTATTATCATCATAAAAATAGAGTTCTGTACCGTGAAAAACGAATGCGTTGTAACCGGCACATCCGCCCGGACATTCGTTTGAAACAGAAAAAACTCCTTCTGATTCAAGCCCTACAAGACAGGAAGAATCCGAATGGAATACGGCAATATATGATACATAAACAGTTATTGCAGTAATATCTTTAACAAATTCAATATATCCGGCAGAAGTTACAATTTCAGCATCAGATGTTGAGAAATCATAAATATCTTGTTGTACGGAATACCAGAGTACATTTTCGTTGAATATCCATAACCGGCCGTTGAAATTCACCACGCCGAGACCTTTTACATCACGATTTTCTGTATCTTTCGGGGTAAATTTTTTGACCTCATTCAATGTTCCGTCATCATCATATTTTTCCAGTTCAATTGTTAGAAGTTCTTCCCCGTTAGAGAATACAAACAAATCACTCCAGCCCTGAGCAAAATCTGTTGCGGAAGATTGTCTGGTGACAGATAAATCCTCAACTTTTAATTGCAGCAAATTTGAATCAGGTCTAAAGAGATATATTTTCCCTTCTGTTTCGGATTCCGTATGTACAAAGAAATATGTATTTGTTTTTTGGACACTTTGGAAAATATTAATAACTTTTTCGCCGGTTGGAATCAAATCACAAACAAGAGTATTTCCTCTGGCGGTTCTGATACCAACACCTGAATTTATTCCTGTATCGTACAGTTCAACATTTTGCAAATCTGAAGCAGTAATTTTTTTAGCAGAAAAAGCGGAATCCTGCTTGTATATTCCGCCGAATTTATTACAGTATAGAGAGGTAGAAGGCATAATAATTAACTCCTTTTAAAACGATATAGACTTAGATTTTTTAACAGGATTAGACACTTTGATAAGCAGCTTATACGCTTTATCAAACTGTAAACGGTATCCCGCATAGTTTTCATCATTAACTGATGCGATTGAATCAACTAAAGCTTTTGCAAGAATTGTATTCTTAAATAGTGACTCGTATTTTGGCGGGATATCAATATAATCGGTTGTATCTTCAAGATAAAAGATTTCATTATCATCCTTATCAAACCCGATAGAAAGGGTTAAATACTTGATTGATATACGATATCTTTTATCAGGAATTGGATAGAGAACAATTCTATCATCTTCTATGTAGAATTCTGTCGGCTTTCCAAATTTTTCTTCATTCTCAGATATATCCGGATTATAGTTAAGATACGAATTATCAAGTTTTACGGCAAACAAATTATCCTCAATAGAAGATTCATTAAGAATATTTCCGTTTGGCAGTTCGTATGACGGATAGTTCGGCATTGTAGAAAAGCTATATTTTTTTATTCTAAACGGAAACGGATAAGAGTACCATATATCAATTATAGCTTTGTTTATAGAAGATACGAGAGCAGGCTCAAAATCTTCTTTTACGGTAGCACCGGAGTCAAACATAGACCAGGGCTGTGATGCTACATCATTGTATAAATCTAAAAAATTTATTGTCATAAAGACTCCTTTCATAAAAACTTATTAATAAACAAGAGAAACTCCCGCTT
>CALUXV010000086.1 GCA_944324835.1 Candidatus Gastranaerophilales bacterium | reverse complement strand
CTTTTTAGAGTATTTTCCACACAGGTTCTGACTATTCTGACCTTTTTCTCATAAGGCATTGAATTTATTTTTCTTTGAATAAAAGCTCGCTCTATAAATTTAAACATCTTATTCTCCTTTATTTTTTAAATTTCTTTTACTTAACCATTTTTCAAATTCTGCCTGATTTTCAGGATTGTTATAAAATTCAATTATCTTGTCCTTAAGATAAAAACAAAAAGCATCAAGTGCAGGCTCTGGAACAGTTACGTCATGCTGCATCCACACCTCCACTATCTTTAAACAGATAATCCAATGAATAGTCAGTTTTTAAAATTCTCTTTATTTCTTTAGCTTCATTAAGCGTAAACTCAGTAATTCCACGCATTTTGTAATAAAATGCAGATTCTGAAATATTTAAACACTCTACTATTTTCTTGTTTGTAATTTTGCCTCTTACAATTTCAGTTTTTAAATTAGGATATTTGACTGCCATATAATACTATTTCCTTCTTTTGACATCAATATATTGATGTTTATAAACTTATTATACATCATTTTATTGATGTGTCAATAGGTTATATTTCATTTTATTGATGTATTTCTTAATAAACTGCAAAATAATGTTGTTTCTACTGGCAAAAATATTCTTTTTACATCATTATATTAATGTAACAAAATGGAAATATATTATGGATGAATTAAGCAAAGAAAAATTAAATAACATAAAAAAAGCTAAAAATTATACAAATACAGATATTGCAACTTTAACCAACATACCCATAAGCAGTATTGATAAAATTTTTAGCGGTAGCAACAAAAACCCTACAATAGAAACACTAAAAAAAATTGCTAAAGTTCTTGACTGTACAATAGATGATTTTATGAATTATGAAAAAGAGCCGGTGTCCCCTTATTATTATGACAGACAGACCGCCAAAATTGCTGAAGAAATTCATAAAAATAATGATTTAAAAATCCTTATGGATTCTACAAGAGATTTATCACCTGAAGATATAAACGCAATTATTGAAATTGCAAAAAGAATGAAAAAAAATAACTAAAGACTAAGGAGTTATATGTTTGACAATTACAGAACAGTATATAAAAATTTACCGTATAAATGCAGAGGTTTTGTCCTATACAGCAGTGAAGACGACTATTACACAGTAGTATTAAACAGTAGAATGAGTAATACAATTTCAAAAAAGACATTTATACACGAGTTGGAACATATACGGAATAACGATATTTCTAGCTGCTTAAATGTCAATCAACTGGAAACTTTAAGGCATTAGGAGTTACGCAATGAAAAAGTGTGTGAAATGTGGACACATTTATGACACTTCATTTAAAGAATGTCCAACATGTAATTATACAATCAATAAGGAAATCAATAAAGAAGTATCTATAAGCTGTTTAAACGGCATAATTATTTGTATTTCTATTGTATTATCAATAATAAAAAGTTCAATCGTCCCCTTTATTGTGGGCATAGTTATTTGCATAATAATTTCACAAAAATTAAACAAAAATAAAGGTATTAGAACGACTCAGAACATAGAAGTTGTTACTCCAGCCTCAAACTTGCGATTATCAAAAACACCTTTGGATGACGAAACAATAAAAAAATATTACGTGATTAACGTACAAAATGATGCCAGGAGAATAGACCGAGCCAAATATGAAACTTTTTCATTCAAAAATTTAAACATAGAAAATAAATCTGCAGATGTATTAAATCAAGAAAAGACAAAAGTTTATCATACCACTTTAACTTCTTGCACCTGTCCGGATTTCAAAGAAAGAAATGTCCCCTGTAAGCACATGTATCGTCTTGCTAATGAATTAGGCTATTTTCTTTTATACAAAGAAGATGAAAAAGAATTAATAGAAAAATTATGGAGAATAAAAGATAATCCCAAATTACTGACAAAATTAATTGATGTCTTTTATCGCATTCGTGATAAAAAAGATAAATATTACGTCAAAACATCTCCGTTAATAAATGAACTTGCTGAATTTGATTTGGTAAAAATTAAAGAAATCCCTGAACAGGAACTTGTAAATATAAAATACAACACAAATGAATTAAAAGGAATATTACATGATAAAAACTTTAAGAAGAGCATAACAAAGAAAGAATTAATTGAACTTTTTTTATCAGATAAAAAATTGATAAAAAAATTACCACAAAATATGGTTCATGTTACTCTTACATGCACAGACAAACAAAAAGAATATTTCACACAAACTTTATATTATCTTTTAAATAATATAGAGAAATAGAGCATCAAAGGCAAAACAAAATGATGAACATCAAACCAATACCTGCAGCTGCATATGGTAGATATTCAAGTCACTTACAAAACGAACAGTCAATAGAAGGACAATTTACCGACATATATGCAAAAGCAAAAAGAGAAAATTATATTATCGTAAAAGAATATGTTGACCAGGCAATGACAGGTCGAAATGACAACAGACCCGCATTCCAACAAATGATTGAGGACAGTAAGAAAGGGATTTTTAAAGCTGTATTTGTATGGTCAATAGATCGTTTTGCAAGAAATCGCTACCTTGCCGCAATCTATAAACACGAACTACGCAAAAACGGTGTTAAACTGCTTTATGCTGCAGAAAATATTCCTGACGGCCCGGAAGGCATTATGCTTGAAGGTATTTTAGAAAGTGCAGCAGAATATTTTAGCGAATATAATGCACAAAAATCAATGCGGGGTAAAAGAGAAACAGCACTAAAGGGGAAATATAACGGTGGTGGCATTCTGTGGGGATATAAAATAGACAAAGAAAATCATTATATAATAGATAAAAAAGCAGCTCCTATAATTAGAAATATATTTGAACAATATGCATCAGGTGTTTCAAGTAATAAAATTGCGGCAAACCTCAATAATAGTGGAATAAAAACAATGTTTGAAACTCCTTGGGATAACAGAAAAGTTCTTCAGGTTTTACGTCATAAAGCCTATGGTGGTTTTTATTGTTGGAGTGATTATTGCTTAGAAGATAAAATTCCGGCAATTATAGATAAAAAAATATTTGAAATGGTACAGGACAAAATGAAAAAGAACAAAGAAAAAGCAGCTACGTTTAAAGCTAAAGAATATTATATTCTCTCAGGGAAACTATATTGCGGAAAATGCGACAGCCGAATGGTTGGTAATAGAAGCAGAATTTCACGCAAAACCAATGAAAAAACGTGTTATTACACATGCAGCGGGAAAAAATTATATAAAAACTGTGATTTAAAATCTTTCAGAAAGGAATTCGTAGAAGACTTAGTTATTAATGCAATAAAAGACTTTTTGTCAAATACATCTACTTTAGAAAAAATTGCAGAAAAAATTAATGCCTTGTTGGAACATGAAACTTCAACTTTTAAATTATCTGATGCACTAAAGGCTCAGCTGAATGAAACTGAGAAATCCTTAAAAAATCTTTTATTTGCAATAGAAAAGGGAATTATATCCGAAACCACACAAAACCGACTTTCAGAACTTGAAATCCAAAAGAAGGATTTAATCTTAAAAATACGTCAAGAAGAATTAAACGAACAAAGGCCAATTATTTCAAAAGAACAAATTCTATTTTTCCTAGAACGATTTAAAAATGCCGACACAAATGACATAAATACAAAAGAAATACTCATTGAGACTTTTATACATAGAGTATATATTGATGAGAATTATTTAAGAATAATATTTAATATATCAGATGAAAATAATGAAAGAAAAATTGATTTAAAAACCATACAACAAGCGGAAAAAGAGAAAAATAAATTCAACGCTTCTAGCGTCTTGGATACTTCACATAAGTGCTAC
>CALUXV010000085.1 GCA_944324835.1 Candidatus Gastranaerophilales bacterium | reverse complement strand
AAAAAACTCCCCAGGTTGGGCTCGAACCAACAACCTACCGGTTAACAGCCGGTTGCTCCACCATTGAGCTACTGAGGAATATTTTCTAAAACCTTATTCAATTGTCACTTCCTCAATGGTGGAGCTTGCTCCAAATTTTGAACTGTCGCTCGCACTGCTCGCTAGGGAGCTACTGAGGAATATTTTTCAAAACTTTATTTAATTGTCACTTCCTCAATTTAACTGAGAAAATTCTAATTTATTCCACCCTGTCCTTTTACCGGAACCATTGGTGTAATATTATATTAACAAATAATTTTTTTTTGTAAAGTATTTATTTCAATCTCATATAAATAATTGACTTGAGCCTTTATTTAATGTATTTTTAATCATAAGCCGAATACCAATTTTGTGTTGCCGGCATGTTGTAAAAATTTAAAAGACAGGGAAGAGAGTATGGATTTCGTAACTTTAACTATTAAATGTTTAAAAATATTATCAGGTGTATCAGGCAGCTACGGCCTTGGGATTATTCTGTTAACCGTAATTGTAAGACTTGCTATGTGGCCGCTTGGTGTTTCGCAGCAGCGTTCTATGCGAACAATGCAAATCTTACAGCCGAAAATGAAAGCGATACAAGAACGCTATAAAAACGACCCGCAGATGATGCAGAAAAAGATGATGGATTTTTATAAAGAGCATAAATTCAATCCGATGGCAGGTTGTTTCCCTCTTTTAATTCAAATGCCAATATTTATTCTTTTGTATTCATCTCTAATGAGTCCGCAATTTATTCAAATGGCAGGGCAATCACCGTTTTTGTTTATAAAAAGTCTTGATGCAACTCTAAGAACAAATGCCGGTATCTCTAATAACGGTGTTATGGGGGCATCTGCTTATTCTACGTTTGTTACAGCCAAAAATGCTACAGTTTACCTGAAAAATGAAAAACTTGATAACATAAAAATTGAAAAACCTAATAAAGCTGTAGTGGTTCAAGGTGAACTTGTTCCGGGCGAGCCAATAGACCTTAAAGTCAGCCTAGACAGTTTAGATTTGAAATTCAGCCAATTAGACCAAATTCAAAAAGCTGATATTGCTATTACAAACTTACAAACAAAAGAAACAGAAAAGTTTACCTTTACAAGAAAAGACGGCATCTTAACGGCAACAGTTCCGTCAAAAGCAGTTAAAACAACTCTGCATTTTGATGTCTTAGCATTAATTGTATTGTTTGGATTAACTATGGTTGCATCTCAAAAAGCAATGATGTCCATGACTAAGAATCAACAAATGGATCCTAGTCAGGAAGCTATGCAAAAATCAATGAATATGTTTATGCCGATTATGTTGTGCGGTACATTCGTATTCATTCCAATTCCGGCAGGGGTGCTTTTATACTTAATTTCAAGCAACATAGTTCAAGTTATTCAAACTCTTGTAATCAATAAACAGCTGGAACTTGAAGATGCTAAGAAAAAATCTGCAATTGATGAAGATGATGTTGCAAATGCTAAACAAATAAAGGCTAAAGAGTAATGTTAGTATCAGAATTTGATTATGAACTTCCGGAAGAATTAATTGCTCAATATCCGGCTGATAAACGTGATTATTCAAAAATGCTCGTTATTAATCCTGAAACTCAAGCAATTGAGCATGCACATTTTTACGATATTGTAAATTATATTGATGATGATTGTGTGTTAATTTTAAATAACACAAAAGTCATTCCGGCAAGGCTTTATGGTACAAAAGATACAGGGGCCAAAATAGAAGTATTTCTTCTTAAAGAAAAAGAGCCTAAACACTGGGAAGTCCTTATAAAGCCGTCTAAGAGAGTCAAAAAAGATACTCTTATCACAATTTCTGACGAATTGAAAGCTAAAGTTATTAAACCTCTTGAAGATGCCGGTAAATGGTATGTAGAATTAATCTATGATGGAGACTTATATCATATTTTAGATAGGGTTGGAAACGTACCACTTCCTCCGTATATTGAACGTAAAATGACATCTGATGAACTTAAAGCGCTCGATTATGACAGATATCAAACTGTTTATGCAAAAAATGAAGGTTCAGTTGCTGCACCGACTGCAGGATTGCATTTTACGCAGGAAATTCTTCAAAAGCTGCAAGACAAAGGTATCGAAATTGGATATGTCACATTGAATGTTGGTCTTGGTACATTTAGGCCTGTGAAATGTGACGATGTTCTTGACCATAAAATGGATTCGGAAACTTATGAAATTTCTCAAGAAACTGCCGACCTAATTAATAATGCAAAGGCTCAAGGTAAGAAAATAATAGCAGTCGGAACAACTACTGTCAGAACTTTGGAATCTGCATATAAAGAATTCGGGTGTATAAAAGCTTGTAAATCCGCTTCTACACTATTTATTTACCCTCCATATGAGTTTAAAGTAATTGATAAATTGATTACTAATTTTCACCTGCCAAAATCAACATTATTGATGCTCGTATCTGCACTTGCAGGGAAGGATTTTATATTCAAAGCTTATAAAAATGCAATTGAAAACAAATACAGATTTTACAGTTATGGTGACTGCATGTTTATTCAAGGTAAGGTATGCAATTAATCAGCAAAAAATACATCTCTGAATTAATCAAACTTGCCCTGCCGATATTTATGGGAAATATCGGTGTAATTCTTATTAACGCAGGTGATTGTTTTGTTGCCGGACGTTATTCAACAAATGTTTTGGCATCAGTAAGTATTGCAACGTCAATCCATGCGACAGTTTCAATGCTCGGTGTAGGTTTGTTATTGAGTGTATCCCCGCTTTTGGCTAATATTCGCGGAGCAGGTTGTCAGGCAAAAAAATATTTTTATCCTACGGTGAGATTTGCTCTTCTTACGGCATTTATACTTCTGGTTATTGCTTTAGGGTATATTCCGTTTTTGAAATATTTGGGGTATGCTCCGGATTTATTGGTTGATATTAAATCTTATACGTTTTTTATTGCGTTTTCGTCATTTGGCATGATACTTCATGTGGCTTTAAAAGAGTTTTTGCAAGCGTATGAGATTGTGTTTTTGCCTAATTTATTGATGCTTTTGTCCGTAATAATAAATGTTGTACTAAATTTTGTTCTGACGTTTGGGTTATGCGGTTTCCCTGAAATGGGTGCAGCAGGGCTTGCGATTGCAAGTTTAGCCGCCAGAACTTTTTGCGGTTTTTATCTACTTGGATATTGTTTGTACAAATTCCATTTCGAAAATTTTTGCGACAGAAAGTATTATAAACAGATAATGAAAGTCGGGTTTCCGATATCGGTTGCTATTGTTATTGAGTTTTTATCATTCAATTCCATGGCGATTTTAATGGGCAGGTTTTCCGGAATGTATGCTGCGGCACAGAATGTTATTATGACTCTTGCCAATATGTCATTTATGTTTCCGTTGGCGTTATCTAATGCAATCGCCGTAAAAGTCGGGTTCGCAAACGGAGCAAAAGATTATCGCGAGCTTGTAGAGTATATTAAAAACGGTGTTGTTATAACAGTTTGTTTTATGATATTTACGAGTTTGATATATGCGACTTGCTCCAGACAGTTGGCATCTGTTTTTACCCCTGATAACGCGTTAATAGATATTATTGTGCCTGTTATGTACTGTGTTGCTGCGTTCCAAATAAGTGACGGGTTACAGGTTGCAATGGGCGGTGTGTTTAAAGGGCTTAAAAGAACTAAAATAGTCATGTTCTCAAATCTTACCGCTTATTTATTAATCGGGGTATCTTCCGGATATTATTGTGCATTACATTTCCCTCAACACCGTTTATTTGCGTTTTGGGCGGCATTTTCATGTTCGTCATTTTTATTAACAGCTATTTTGGCAATTTGTTTA
>CALUXV010000084.1 GCA_944324835.1 Candidatus Gastranaerophilales bacterium | reverse complement strand
ACGACCGTCCAATTCTGCTGAATTAGGATACTGCCACTCTCTTTTTCTAAACTCGATATCGTGATTCCAATATCCATTTTGATGCAGCAACTCATGAAATAACAGATATTTTATTACCTCTTTATCAACTTTTGGTGATGATAGAATTTTGTTGATATGAATTTGGTAGTAGGTCCCTGTTTTATCCTTTTGGCACAAAGCAAACCAATTTCTGACTACGTTCTTACTCCATCCCAATTTTACTAAGCCATCGGCACTAAGTTTCGGATACATTGCCAACACTTCATCGAGCAATGCCTGCAGGTTAAAATAATTATCAACGATTTCATATTTTTCTCTAATATCCTTCGTAACTATTATGGCATCTTTTTTGGGCTTGATGCAATCAAAAACAGATTTACGATATGCAAAAAAGAACTTATACACTTGCTGTAGTATCTTATTTTCATAGAATACCTTTTCTATGTACTCAAGACCAGGAGCTTCAGTAGCTTTATTTCCAAATTTCTCAACTAAATCTTTAGCAACAATGTCTGGATCTAAAATACTTCTTTCTTCAAACGTAAAATACGGAGGCATTTCTTCAGTCTCAATAATATAATCCAAAAAATCACCGATTTCTTCAAGTTCCGGCTTAACTTCACAGTCAGCAAAATACAATTCTAATAACATTTCTGGGTCTACCTTATTCAATAGTTTAATGTTATTTTCTATTGTTTTATAAACATCTTCTTGCCCTTCATATACGAGTAAACTGTAGTCACTGTTATTTTTATCAGTAACCGAGAACCAGCCAACAGAAAAAGTAAGGACATCCTTTTTGGATAAAATAGATGTTCTTACTCTTGCATACAATTTTAGGTATATATCCCTAACTGAAATTTTTTCTTCGGATGTTTCACCACTGCTTTCTTTCTCTGCGTTTTCAGCTTCAACATCTGGATTGTTTGGCGCTATTTCAATTACTTCATTAGGTTCATCTTGGTTATATTCTTCCGGAAGGTCTTCAAATATATCCAAATCTCTTGGATTCATAAAAGTCATAAATGAATCCCATATATCATGAAACGCCACAATATAAGCATCTTTTGTTCCGCCAGCCTTTTCTCCTCTCAAACCTCTGCCTATCATTTGCATCAACAAAGATTCGCTATTTGTTTCTCTTGTTAAAAATACCGTATGAATATCCGGCACATCGCTGCCTTCTGTTAATATTTGCACATTGATAAGAACATTAAATTTGTTTTCCTTAAAATTCCTGATAACTTGCTGTGCATCTTTCCTGGATGATACAGCAAAGTCGCAAGCCACACCTACATTTTTAAATTCATTGCACAAAGTTTCAGCGTGCATCTGATTTACTGCAAATACAATGGTTTTTCCATATATATCTTTATTATCCAAATACTGCTTTACAATCAGTTTATTTCTTGCAGAAGATTTTGCTATTTGATCCTTTAATCTTTCTGAAAGTTCTCCAAACTGTTCAAAGAACAGCTTATCTCCTTCAGTAAGATTAAATTCTACTTCTCCGTTAATTTCTGTTTTTACAGATTGATAGCGTGGTTGCGCTAAGAAGCCACTCATCAACAACTGCTTCAAAGTAACTTCATAAACATATCCTCTATAGCCAATTTTGTTTGCAAGGTTCTTATTGATATTAAATATACTTTGAAGCCGCTGTAATTCAGACTGATTCATTCTTGTTGGAGTAGCAGTCAACCCTAACAATACCATAGCTGGATTTAATTTTTGTATTCGTGTAATTACCTTTCTATAGCTTGCAGAAACTGCATGATGTGCCTCATCAATTACAACTACACACTTGTTTTTACCTGGAACTCCCAGCATTCTTTCGATAAACCTATAACCATATTTATTTGCAACAGAAGCAATACTGCAAACATTTACATCTGCTCTGCAAGCCATGTTCATTCCTAAATGCATTCCAGACACAGGAATTATTCGTAATTTCTTTACACCTGTACCTTTTAATGTTGGTGCCTGTTTTCTAAATTCCATAAATGTCTGTTCTACTAATTCCTGCCGATGTACCAACCAAATTACTCTATATCCCTTAACAACTGCATCATTAAGCAACCAATTAACTGCTGTATATGTTTTTCCACTGCCTGTTGGCATAACAACCAAACCACTACGATTTTCTTTACGTTTATCCAGCTGAAAATATGAGGTCATTGCCTTAACTGCTTCCGCTTGATGCGGCATTATCAAAGTTCTATTGTCTGGCATTGAATCGTCTATACTAATTGGCAAATAGTTTTCAATATTCATAACGCAATCCTTTCTTATAACAAGTGACGTTTTCCAATATAAATCTACTAATTATCAAATAAACTCTGCTTCTATACCGTCTTTAACAAATTTTTACAAGTTCGTCTATAGCATATAGCGGCAGATTAATAAGCCAGCTTTCTTTTTTAAAATCTGCCATTGAGGTACGTATGGAAACCTGCGGAGAAAATTTTTCATAATAAGTTTTTAAACTCTTAGCTCTAAGATTTACCTCTGCCTTTACTTCTACAGGAATTATCTGTACTCCGGTGTCAATAACAAAATCAATTTCGCAGGAACCTCTGTCATTCGTATAATAATATATTCCTAAATCTTCAATTGTCTTAAGCTGCTGGCAAACATACTGTTCTGTAAGTGCACCTTTAAACTCGGCAAAAAGCTCATTTCCGTCAAGTAAAGTACCCTGTCTAAGGCCAGCCATACAACCAAGAAGCCCCACATCTACCACAAACAGTTTAAAGGCTTTCAAATCCTCATAAGCTTTTAACGGAATACCCGGTGCATTTATTCTGCTAACCTTATGAATAAGGCCACAATCACTCAACCACATAATAGCAGTTTCATATTCTTTAGCGCGTGCCCCTTCGCGAATAATTCCGTAAATAAACTTTTTATTCTCTTTGGCAAGCTGCGATGGCAGACTGTTCCAAAGCATACGTATTTTAGGAACAATCTCATTAGGAGCATGTTTGGAAAAATCCTGTTCATAAGCTGCAAGTATCCTCTTTTGAATTTCACGTACTTCATTAAAATCTTTATTTTCTGCAAAACTTTGTACAGCTTCAGGCATACCGCCAACAAAATAATATTGTTTTAAAGCATCAATATATGTCTGTTTAAAGCTTGTAACCATCTGAAAATCATGCTGTTCAAGCAATCTGGCATAACCTTCTCTGGCTGTTGCCATCAAAAACTCTCTGAACGATAAAGGATAAAGCTTTAAAAAATCAACCTTACCTACCGGAAATGATGTTCCTTCGTGCAACGCGATGCCTAGCAATGAACCTGCACAAACAATATGATATTCAGGTGCATTTTCATAAAAATATTTAAGAGATGCCAAAGCTCTAGGTACTTCCTGCACCTCATCAAAAATCAATAATGTATTGTCAGAATTTATTTTTCTTCCAACATATAGCTCTAATCCCATAATTAAACGATTTACATCCAAATCAGAAGCAAATAAATTAGCCATTCTGGAATTAGAGTCAAAGTTAATATAAACGGTTTCAGCATAAGCTTGCCGCCCAAACTCCTGCATCAACCATGTTTTTCCAACCTGTCTTGCCCCTTCTATAATCAAAGGTTTACGGCGTTTGCTTTCTTTCCATTTTAACAGTTTTTCAATAGCAACTCGGTACATACTCGCACCTCCATAACATAGTACAAATACACTATAACACGCTATATCAAAAATTACAACGAATTTTTGTTGTAATCTTACATTTTTTACAGCAAAATAATATCATCAAAAAAGCGGTACCCGGTCTTATACCGGATACCGCTTTTTTATTTTTCGCTCTAACTTAATTATTTAATTAAATCCATGCCAATTTGCAGAGCCTTGCGGTTTTTGTCCTCGGT
>CALUXV010000083.1 GCA_944324835.1 Candidatus Gastranaerophilales bacterium | reverse complement strand
CAACCAACCAACCAAGCTGTTAACTCTAACTGCAATACAACCATCCGGTAAATTTGGAGCATTAAATATTGAGTCAAATGGAATGATAAATTCATTCAAAGAAAAGCCAAAAGGTGACGGCAATTGGATTAACGGCGGATTTATGGTATGTGAACCACAGGTTCTGGATTATATTGATTCAAACAGGAATGATATTATTTTCGAAAGAGAACCTTTAGAAAATCTTGCAAAAGATGGAATGTTAAACGCATATAAGCATCACGGTTTCTGGCATTCTATGGATACATTGAAGGATAAAAATGACTTGACTTATATGTGGCAGAATAACCTTGCACCTTGGGCATTATGGATGAAATCAAAAGAGGTGTTAAGTGTTTAACAATATCTATAAAAACAAAAGAGTATTTTTAACCGGACATACAGGGTTTAAAGGAAGCTGGCTTTCTCTATGGCTTACAAAACTCGGTGCAAAAGTCTGCGGATATTCACTTGAACCCAACACTAATCCATCAATGTTTACGGAGTTAAATATAAAAGACAAAATAGAACAATCCGTTATTGGCAATATCCTTGATACAGAAAAACTCGAAAAAACGATAAATGAGTTTGAGCCGGAAATTGTCTTTCATCTGGCCGCTCAACCGCTGGTTAGATTATCTTATTATGAACCTGTTCTTACGTATCAAACAAATGTTATAGGTACATTAAATGTACTGGAAGCTGCAAGAAAAACTCCTTCTGTCAAAGCATTTGTAAATATAACTACAGATAAGTGTTATGAAAATAAAGAAATAAATTACGGATATAAAGAAGATGACCCTATGGGCGGATATGATATGTATTCATCTTCAAAAGGGTGTGTCGAAATTATGTCATCATCATACCGGCGCTCGTTTTTAAATAATCAAACATCTTATTCTCTGGCAACAGCACGTGCCGGGAATGTAATCGGCGGCGGTGACTGGGCATTGGATAGACTTATTCCTGATTGTATCAGAGGAATAAATAATGGCGCTGATATTGAGATTAGAAATCCGATTGCTGTTCGTCCCTGGCAGCATGTTCTGGAACCTCTTTCCGGATACTTGCTACTTGGAGAAAATCTTCTGGACAATGGTAATAATTTTACG
The DNA here is from genome assembly GCA_944324835.1 of Candidatus Gastranaerophilales bacterium. Classification (GTDB taxonomy): domain Bacteria; phylum Cyanobacteriota; class Vampirovibrionia; order Gastranaerophilales; family Gastranaerophilaceae; genus UMGS1585. The sequence continues at coordinate 2,807 of CALUXV010000083.1, read as the reverse complement.
GAAGGTTATAATTTTGGACCTAATGAAGATAGTGTTTTAACAGTGGCTGATGTTGCAAAAAGAGTAACAGAAGTTTACGGCAAAGGAAATGTTGTTGTCGGAGAAAAAAGTCCTTTGCATGAGGCCGGATTATTAATGCTCAATATTGAAAAAGCTAAAAAAGTTTTAAACTGGACTCCCACTTATAATGCGGATACAGCCATTAAAAAAACTGTTGAGTGGTATAAACATTTCTACAATAAAGATGTAAATATGTATGAATATACTTTAAATCAGATAAACGAATATGAAGGAAATATAGTATGGAACAAGAATTACGCAATAAAGTAAAAGAAGCCGCAAAAGCATATTATAAAGAAGTTTATGGTAAAAAACGAGAATTCGATTACATACCGCCATCAGGAAAACTATTAGGAGAAGAGGAACTCCTAAATATGATTGATGCATCATTGGATATGTGGCTGACAGCCGGACGATTCAATAAAGAATTTGAACAAAAGTTTGCTAAATATATGGGAGTAAAGTATGCCCTTTCGACTAATTCAGGTTCCAGCGCAAATCTGCTTGCACTATCAGCATTAACTTCACACAAATTGGGAAACAGACGTCTTAAAAAAGGTGATGAAGTAATTTCTGTTGCAGCAGGATTTCCAACAACAATTAACCCAATAATCCAAAACGGTCTTATTCCTGTATTTATAGATTGTGAAATAGGAACATACAATATAGATGCAGAAAAAATTGAAGAATCTATCACACCAAAAACCAAAGCAATATTTTTAGCACATACACTTGGAAATAGTTACGATTTAGATAAAATAATGGAACTTGCTGATAAATACCATTTATGGGTAATTGAAGATTCTTGCGATGCGTTAGGCGGGGAATATAAAGGACAAAAAATCGGAACAATTGGACATATCGGAACATTTAGTTTTTATCCGGCACATCATCTTACAATGGGAGAAGGCGGAGCTGTTATCACAAACGACAGCGAATTGTATAAAATAATTATGTCATATAGAGATTGGGGACGTGATTGTTGTTGTCCTCCCGGCAGAGATGGTATTTGCGGAAAAAGATTTTCGCAGCAGCTTGGAAACCTGCCTTACGGATACGATCACAAATACACTTATTCACATGTCGGATACAATTTAAAAATTACTGATTGGCAAGCAGCATTAGGCTGCTCTCAAATTGATAAATTAGATGGTTTTCTGGAAATAAGAAAACAAAATGCAGAATTATTGACAGATTTATTATCAGAATTAAAAGAGTATTTAATACTTCCGATTGTAAAAGACGGTGTAAAACCATCCTGGTTTGGATACTTAATTTCTGTAAAAGAGAATGCTCCTTTTACAAAACAAGAAATGGTTGAATATCTTGAAAAGCATAAAATAGGAACACGACAATTATTCGCAGGAAACATTTTGCGACAACCGATGATTGTTGACAATGATATCAACTTTAGAATAGGAAATTCAGGAATAATAAATTCTAATGATTTGACAGAAAAACATTATAAACTGCTTCCAAATACTGAATTTATTATGAATAATACTTTCTGGGTTGGCACATTCCCTGCTCTGGGAGAAGAAGAAATAAAAAGAATTGCAGATACAATCAAAGCAGGGATAGAAGAACTTTCAAAGGCAGTCGTATAATATGATAAATAGTGTATTTAAAGAAGATATTGCAACTATATTAAATGAATCACTCGACTGGAATATCTTCAAAAACAAAACCGTGATGGTTACTGGAGCAAATGGGTTTATACCGTTTTATATTGCTGCAACATTTTTGGAATTAAAAAATGTAAAGGTAATTGCAGTTGTTAGAAATGAAGAAAAAGCTAAAATAAAATTCAAAGAATATTTAAATGATAAAAATTTAGAACTTGTTGTACACGATATTTCCTTCCCCTTCGATTATAATAAAAAAATTGATTTTATTATTCATGCTGCATCACAAGCAAGCCCTAAATATTACGGAATAGATCCGGTTGGAACATTGAAAGCAAATTCTTTAGGAAATTCATACCTTCTGGATTTAGCTGTAAAACATAATGTTGAAAAATTTATATATATCTCCACCGGAGAAATATATGGAAAATTAAACGATAATATTGAAAATATTAAAGAAAATTATTGCGGAGAAATTGACTGCACGGATATTCGTTCTTGTTACAGTGAAAGTAAAAGAATGGGCGAAAATATGTGTGTTTGTTATAGCAAACAATATAATATCCCTGTTAATATACTAAGACTTGCACATATATACGGACCTGGAATATCTTTAGATGATGGACGTGTATTTGCTGATTTTGTAAAAAATATACTTAATAATGAAAATATTGTTCTAAATTCGGATGGAAGTGCTAAAAGATGTTTTCTGTATATTACTGATATGATAAAAGCATTATTTTATATCATCTTTTATGGAAAGAATGCAGAAGCATATAATATTGCTTCAAATCAAGAAGTAAGTATATTGAAACTTGCAAATACATTAATTGATTTATATCCAGAAAAAAGATTAAAAGTAGAATTTAATGAAAACATTTGTAAATCCGGCTATATTAAGAGTAAATCATCACGAATAAAATTAAATACTGACAAATTAAAAAATCTTGGCTGGAATGAATCTGTCAATATAAAAACAGGTTTCAAACGAATGGTAAAAAGTTATAATAATAATATTTTAATAACCGGTACCGGCGGATTTATCGGGAAGAATTTAAAAGAATACTTGAAGGATAAATACGAACTTCTTTGTCCTAGAAGTTCTGAACTTGACTTGTGCAA
>CALUXV010000082.1 GCA_944324835.1 Candidatus Gastranaerophilales bacterium | reverse complement strand
TCAGCGTAAGCAAAATTTTACAGCCATTCAGTGAAATTTTAAGTTTTCATTCAGTGATATTTGCAAAATCCATTCAGTGAAATTTCAGGTTTTTATTCAGTAAGATTTTAAAAATTTAATTTGCTTTAACGCAAAACGCAGCATAGCTTATGTTATGCTGCGTTTGTACGTTATATGGAATTCTAATAAAAGAAAAATAGAGAGAAAACAAAATGTCCCAATATTGATTTTTTTGTCCCAAAATAATATAATTATTGTGGAGGTGGTCTATATGAAAAAAAAGAGCATCCTCAGTTTAATAAGATATCATGCCGAAAAAAATGAAGCTGCTTTTAGAAACGAAGCTTATGAAATAGCCAAGGAATTTGACGCAGCAGGTGATTATCAATTAGCTGAGTATATAGTATCTTTATTATCTAATGCTAATACATTTGTGCCACAAATAGATAGTCAAACGTCTTCTTTTTTTGAGAAGGTCGATGCTAAAGGTGATAGTTTATTTTTACCTGATATTATTATGCAAGATATTATTGGAGTTATAAATGCTATTGACCATGGCATTGGTATAAATAAATTTTTGTTTCAAGGAGCGCCTGGAACAGGAAAAACAGAAGCTGTTAAACAATTGGGACGGATATTAGGCAAAGAAATTTTTATGGTAGATTTTACTACAGTAGTGGATAGTAAATTAGGCCAAACTCAAAAAAATATTACTGAATTATTTAGAGAAATAAATAACTTTATGCAGCCGGAAAAAGTTATAGTTTTATTTGATGAAATTGATGCAATTTCTTTAGATAGAACTAATCAAAATGATTTAAGAGAAATGGGCAGAGCAACTTCCACTATGTTAAAATGTCTTGATAAAATGAATGAAAACATAGTTTTAGTTGCAACAACTAATTTATATGAACATTTTGATAAAGCCGTAATTCGCAGATTTGATTCGGTTATTGATTTCAATAGATATAATAGAGACGATTTACTTATGGTTGCAGAAAAAATGCTCGATCAATATCTTGAAAAATTTAAAATTGCTAATAGAGATATTAGATTATTTCGGAAAATCATTAATTTGTACGATGTAATTCCATATCCAGGGGAATTAAAAAATGTTATAAAAACTTCAATTGCATTTAGCAGTACAACCGATGGTACAGATTATTTTAGACGATTATATTATGCTGTTTGTAATGAAAAACCTGAGAACTTAAAAAAATTAAAATTACAAAAATTTACAATTAGAGAAATTGAGATATTGACACAGAAGTCTAAAAGTAGTGTTGGTAGGGAATTAAAGGATGGTGAATAGTTTGAATAATATTTTACAGTTAAAAGGTAAATTTGAATCAAGGGCTAATGCGCAACCGCCAAGAACACCCAAACTCCCTAAAAATGCATATGTAACTTCTAATCATGTGCGTATTTTATTAAATCAACTTAAAGATATTTTAGCATATTGGACCCAAAATACTGTTATAGAAGGAGCACTTATCAGCGTACATTATAAAACTATTGTTGCAAAAAGCAATCGCCTGCATATTTTATTATCATATCCCGGACATTTTCCGGTTGATTCGATATGTGGCGCTAAATTTAAATGGGAATATAATAAAGACGGGCAATTGATACAAAAACACGTTTTTACACATTATGTTCTGCTGATTGCTATAAAAAAAGCTATAAGTATTTTAGAAAATACAGCAGATATTTTAGACTATAAATTTAATGGTAAAATTGATAGAGCTTGTGCAGACGAAATTGATAATAAAAAAACTTTTGAATATCGAGACAGAATAGCGAAAACCAGTTTCCTTAAAGCAATAGTGGATTGTTGGTATGTAGAAAAATTTGATATTGACATAGTTAATGAAGAAATAAAGGAAGAATCAATTATTACAATTTTTAAAACAAATGTTAAAACAAAAGATTTGTTTAATAAATTAGGAATAAACATTTTTGATGACCGTATTTTAGATGATACTACTGTTCGTTTAAATCCTGATGAAATAGAAATTTTGCTTAATAAAGCTCCCTATTTAATTTCTATGAATGTTACTGATATGAACGAAATAACAAAAGAAGATATTGGGGATGAAATTAAGAAAGAACATATTAGTGATAAAATTATCCAATCACCAAACAATGAACCGATTGTTGGTGTAATTGATACACAATTTAACAAAGAGGTATATTTTAATGAATGGGTAGAATATAGGAATATGCTTTCGCCTGATATTCCTTTATTGCCGGAAGATTATTATCATGGTACGGCTGTAACATCTATAATTGTAGATGGTCCGCGTGGAAACCCACAATTAGATGACGGTTGTGGTAATTTTAGAGTACGGCATTTTGGTGTGGCTACCCATGGTGCATTTAGTTCATTTGCAGTGTTAAGAAATATAAGAAGCATTATAGCTTCTAACAGAGATATTAAAGTATGGAATTTGTCTTTGGGTTCGAATTTAGAAATAAAAGAAAATTCAATTTCTCCTGAAGCCGCGGAATTAGATAGAATTCAGAGTGAGTACGATGTAATTTTTATTGTTGCTGGAACTAATAAACCGTCTGAAAAAATGAAAGCTACAATGAAAATAGGTGCTCCGGCAGATTCTTTAAATTCTATAGTTGTTAATTCTGTTGATTTTAATAAGAAAGCAGCAACTTATTCAAGGGTAGGACCGGTTCTTTCATTTTTTTATAAACCGGATATTAGTTATTATGGTGGTGATGGTGTTTTAAAAGAAGATAAAATAGTTGCTTGCAAAGATAATTGTGGAGCAAGTTTTGTTGCAGGAACTTCATTTGCCGCGCCGTGGATAACCAGAAAAGTAGCTTATTTAATTTACATAATGGGTTTAAGTAAAGAAGTTGCAAAAGCATTGATTATTGATTCAGCTGCGGGGTGGCAAAGTAAAGATGGTTGCAGCTATGATATAGGATATGGAATAGTTCCACAACATATAAATGATATTATTTATACTAAGAATGATGAAATAAAATTTGTTTTAACAGGCGTTGCAGATTCATATGAAACTTACAACTATAATTTGCCTGTGCCAACAGTGAATAATGCGTATCCTTTTTATGCGAGAGCCACTTTGGCATATTTTCCGCATTGTAATCGTAATCAAGGCGTAGATTACACAAATACAGAAATGGATATTCACTTTGGCAGAATTCTTATTGAAAAAGGGAAAGCAAAAGTAAAATCTATAGATAATAACAAACAGGGAGATGAGGGGTTACAGGCAATTTATGAAGCTGACGCAAGAAAGGAATATCGTAAATGGGACAATGTAAAGCATATTTGTGAAAAAATTACTTCCAGATCCAGACCGCGCAAAACATACGAAACTGGTGTTTGGGGACTTAGTATAAAAACTAAAGAACGATTATTTAATCGCAAAAAAGACAAGTTGCCTTTTGGAGTGGTTGTTACTTTAAAAGAGATGAATGGCGTTAATCGTATAGATGATTTTATAAAATTATGCAATGCTCGCGGGTGGATTGTAAATAAACTGGATGTTCAGAATCAGGTTAATATTTACGCAAAAGCAGAAGAAGATATAAGCTTTGAATAATTTATAACATGATTAACTTCCCCAAACAAAAAAGCGAAGGCGTTATGCCTTCGCTTTTTATTTTTATTTTTTGCTTATAACTGCTTACTTATAATAACTTCTAACTTCTACCCATCAAGGTCTCAGTTTTTCCATTTCCAAACGTACCTGGTACATTTGGTCTTCGGTAATGCCAAGCTGTGTGGCAACGGCGTCCCAATCAGTTGCGGGCGGGTTGTGCATTTCAACAATCTGAGCCGGTGTGCTGCTGCAATATTTAGCCATCAGCACTGCGTGTGCAACGTCGCCCATGCCAAAGTTCTGTTCAAACAGCGGCAGGCTTACGGCGGTGTCAACGCCAAGCACGGTGCTTAAATATT
>CALUXV010000081.1 GCA_944324835.1 Candidatus Gastranaerophilales bacterium | reverse complement strand
TCCTTCACTATTCCTTATAGTCAGTAAAGTTCGTTTATCTTTTCTAACAAGATTATTAGCTATATATTTTTCTATACGTTTAAAGTATTTTTGTTCTTCTGTTCCTATCCTTAACTGCACTGCATTCTGCATTATAAGTTGTCTGCCATTGCTGCCTCTTAAATGCATTGGATAGCTATCAACAACAAATAGTGAATCTTTTTTGATTTTAGGTAAAATTATAACTGGATTTTTTAAGCCATATTTTTCTGCACAATAATCAACATATATTTGCTGATTTTTTTCAAATTGTTTTGCCAAATAAAGCGGCACTGCTTCTATACTTCTTTGCTTTGCTCCTTTTTTATCTTCTGATTCTACCAACGCAAAATAAGCAGGAGTTACCGATTTAAATCCTCCATATTTTAAATCCAAACCTTTCTTTAAAGGTATTGACGGATTATCTTTTGGCCCCTTTATCTGTTGGTCAAAGAAAGCTCCTTTGTTGCAAGTTGCATAGCGAGTATACAAAATATTATTTTTATTATACATAGCTTTAACTGTTTTTATAGAACCTTCTTCTCCACTAAGCCAAACAATTTCATCTCTTTTTCTAATATCATAGTCAAACATTTTGTTTAAACTATAATTATTTCTATTTTCATTGTTCAGCCATTTTAAAGGATTATTGGTAAATTTTTCATAATATACATTACCTACAACAATATTTAAATAAGCATCCTGTGCATGATGCAAATCATTAATAGACCTTACTTTAACTGCCTGCAATTGATTTTTTCTAAAATCAGAAACGGCTTTTGCATTGACTGTTATAATTTCAGTATTCGGAAAAAGTTCTTTTAATAAGTTAGCCACAATTTTAGTAGCCTGACGCGTTTCTACCAGCTGCCTGTTTATGAAACCTGCAAGTTCTTCATTTGTTAATGGAGTAGAACGAGTAAGGCGGTTAAATTTTTCGGTAGAAATTAAATTATTCTTATGAAGCAATCTCCAAAACGGCAGCATTTTCTTACGTATATCGGCAGAAATAATATCATTGCTTTTTACAGCATTTAATTTACGTTTTACTAAAACTAAATTGTCTAAACTATCATCTTTAGTTTTAGACTGCGGATAAATATGGTCTTTATCATATTTCTGCACGTCATTTAAACTTGCTAAATCAATAGCCTCACCTGAATACATACATTTTCCCAGCTGAGTATAATATAAAAACAATTTCTGTGCTCTCAAAGCAGTATTATCTTGTGCTTTTAAACTTTCAGCAACATCTTTAGAATATTCATCAATTATTTCTGCATTATGTTTATCTTTAAAAAATTCATCATAAACTTTTAAAAGTTTTTCCTTCCGGCTGTCTTTTCTTTCCGGAATACTTTCTTTCCCACGCGCAACTTCAATAAAAATTTTAGCAGGCGGAGTTTTTCTTATTCTTGTAATTTCTTTTAAAATAAGTAAAGTTTGCCATACTGGTCTTTTAACTGATGGTGAAAGCATTAATCCGGAAACTAAATTTTCATAATTAAATTTATTATTACATTCTTTATTAAAAGAATTAAATTTTTCGATATTTTTGCTAAAAGTATATTTTATACTTAACAGCTGCATTAAATTATCATTTGTATCTTTCAATGCAGTTAAAATGTTGTATTGCGTAATATCATCATAAATTTCTGTTAAAAATGCTTTTGATAATCTGCCCCAACCAGTAAATTTTAATCTGATTATTTTTTCAAGTTCTTCATTACTTACCTGATTATCATCATAATTACTGCGAATAATTTCTTTCAGCATTTTGCGGTCATCAGGATATAAAGTAATCCACCTGATACAGTTTTCGGCAATTTGTTGTACAGAATATTTTTCTATTTCATTTCCAAAAATATTTTTAAAAATAAGATAAGAAGCTAATGAACTTTTAAAAACACCTTGGTCAATACCGCTAATATCATCTTTATAAATATCTTTAACACCTTCTGTTTTTAAAAATTCAAAAAGTTTATTTTTAGTAACAGATTTTTGATTTTTAAAATAATACTCAAAAAATTTCTTTTTTAATTCTATATTTAATTTTTGCCCTTTAACTTTAACATTATTAAGTTCATTCCAAACCATAAATTCACTATAAAGCAATGAATTTTTGGGCAATACATCTTCACCGACCAAATAAGTACATTTATTCGTCATTCGCAAAATGAAATTTTCGGCAGATTTTTTTACATCTACCATTTCTTCAAAATTCCAAGGCGTGATTACACCATTATTTTTTCTTTCCATCCAACTTCTTGGACTATGTTGATTTAATGGACCCACATAATAAGGAATTCTAAAAGTTAATATCTTCAATATTTTATCTTTTACTGTTAATCCATAACTATCTTCATCATTTAAAAATTCTAAATACTTAGAAACATTATTTAAAATTATCTGTGCTTCAGCTTCGTTAACCTGATACGGTATTACACCATTATCTTTTGTAACCTGCAATGGCAAAAATGTCTGTGCTTCGATTTCTTTCTGTATATATTTTATATTTTCAGTACAACCACTCTTTACTTCTATTTCTTTTAAAATTTTTAAGACTCTTTTATAAAAAACTTCTTGTGTACAACGCTTAACTGAAAATTTTTCTTTAGCAAATTTTGTGCTTCCAATATAAGCGCTATAATTATCATTTTCTTTTTCACTTCTAAAAAATTGATTATACAAAGATTTAGAATAGGACTTAAATGTATTTTTAAGTATCTCTAAATCTTTTTTATGTTTCTCATAAATTTTAACTTTGGCAACAGATAAATAATTTTTACCATTAAAGTCTCCTTCACTTAAAATATCTGCTAAAATAGCCCAATCATACACGGCTTTAAACACATCAACTGTATTACATTGCTCATACAAAGCATTCTCTATTTCTGGGCGAACTTCGTCATAAGGTTTTTCAGCAAAAGAAATCTTTAATGGTTCCTCACTTTGTACACTATCACCAAAAATATCATTTAAAGAAACTTTAGAACCACAAATTAATCCAATAATCCCTTTTAGACGTTTATCCGTTCTATCACTATCTAAAAGCGACATAATTTTATTTGTTTTTTCTTTTTTTGACAGACGTTTATTTTTTAATACACCTTGCAATTCATCTTCATTTTTGCAATTAATTTCTAATTCAAATTCGCTAAAAACAGCTTCTTTAAAAGTTCTAAATACTTCTTTAAAAGAAATAGCCTGAGACATACTGCCTTGAAACAAAAAATGCCCCCTATGTTTGATTAAATGATGTAAAGCAATATATACAAGCCTTACATCATACTCTTTTTTATTTTCTATCAACGCTTTTCTTAAATGATATATTGTTGGAAAATCACGATGATAATCTTTATCATTATAATTTTTATCATTAAAAAGCATATTTTTTTGAAATACAGCTTTATCTTCATCTTTTAAAAACGAATCTTTTAATCTTTGAAAAAAGCCAAAATCCACTTTACTAATTTCAGGCGCAAAAAGTTCCTGCAATAATTGTATACGCCATTTTTTGCGGTCTAATCTTCTGGTATTACTTCTATATAATCTTTGATCTGCCGCAGTATTAGCGCTGTCAAACAATCTGCTGCCAATCATTAATTTACCTTTAAATTTTAAAATCTCATATTTCGGATTTGTTGCTGCCCAACCAACTGAATCTGTTCCAATATCAAGACCAATATAATATCTGCTTTCCATAATTACCCTCCTAAATATAAGATTGACTAAGCAATAATATTACTATATAATAAACGTAGGGCGTATGCCCTATGAATTTACACTACGAGTTCAAATAAAAATTTATTCAAATCGTTCCTTGTGAACTTCCACAGTGTGGAAACTTAAAGCCTGCATTATGTAGGCTTTTTTGTTTTATATGCTTAAATAATTTATTCAACAAAAATTTTAATACTCCTTTTATCAAAAATAAAATTATAACCCCTGCATTATGGTTAATCCACTTTGCAGGGGTTATATATTTTAAGATGTTGTTAAATTAATTTTATTCTTCCCTACTCTACCTTTTTAAACCTGCTTTTAGGCTGGCGGCAGATGGGGCAGGTAAAGTCGTCCGGCTCTTTGGT
>CALUXV010000080.1 GCA_944324835.1 Candidatus Gastranaerophilales bacterium | reverse complement strand
AAACCTGTTTTGAGTGCAATGTTTAATACTCCGACAAAACCGGAAAATAGTATGGTTAAATCCTTTATGGAAACTCAGCAGCATGCGGATTTAACAGAAGCATCTAGAACCATTGAGGGCTATCTAGATAAAATGCCAAAGACACTAAAAGAAGCTAATGCAACAAAAGCAGAAGTTCAAGCCCTGAAAGCTAAATACGGAACAGATATGTTCGGCAGGGTTAAAAACTTGAAAAAGGCCTTGCAAGAGCTACAATTCAACAGAGTCGGCGCACCTGCAAACTTTATTGATACATTAGCTCCTGAAAAGATTGCAGAAACTCTTAAAGAAATGAAGATTAAGCACTTAGGACTAGACCCTAAGACTTATGAAGCAGTTCTTAAAAATCCTCAAAAAAATGAAAAATTAATTATAGAAGCTTGCCGTCGAGGCGGTAAAAATGCAAAAGCATTTTTTGGAAGAAATTCTTTAATTCCGGGATTAGGATTACTTACAAAACGTTCAACAAACTTATCTATGAGTTATAATAAACTGGTTACAGAAACGAAACATGCAACCAAACTGGGAAGAATATTTGCAAAGGCTCCAAAAGCCTTAATGAGAGGTTTGACATTTGGCGGTGGTAAAATTAACTCACTAATGGTTGCATTCGGTCTTGGAACAGCGTTATATAACGCCTGCAAAGCCCCTAAAGACCAAAAAGTAGGTACTGCTGTTGCCGGCGGCGTTGATGCAGTATCCTGGATTGTTTCTATGCCACTTGCAATTAAATTGATGCACGGTATAAACGGTATCCAGTATGCAGGCATGAGTAAAATGCAGGTCGGCAGATATAGAGTTGCATTAAGAAACTTTGAACGTATGGCAAAAGCCGGTGCATTTGCAGACAAAGCTGCTTATGATACAGCCTGGAAAGCAGTTCAAAGCCTGAAAAAATTCCCGCCAAATCAATCAAAATTAGTTAAAGCATTACATAAAGTCGGTAGTTTCTTAAGTATTGCACTTGAAACAAAACCTGCATACAAAGAAGCTACTGCAGGTCTGAAAGGAGCAGCAAAAGCAGGTGCAATTACCAGAAACTTAAAACGTATGCTGCCGATTTTAGGTAAAAATGCAATTGGTTATCCTTTGAGATTTGCAATATACGCCGCTGCGATTTCTCCTCTTGTAGAAAAACTCATCTCAAGCTGTACAAGCGCAATATTCGGTCACCCTTATGAACCTGAAGAAAAAGGTGAAGAGGATGGGAAAAATAACGAAGCGGTAAATACTCAAACAGCACAAACCCCTCAAAGTATCCAGCCGCAGCCTTCACAACCTGCAGCTCAATCAAAACCGGTTGATATTAATACACTTCCGGACGATAATCTGATAAAACAAGAATTAAACGGACAACAAGTTATTCATCAGCCGGAAGAAAGATATATACCATCCGAAAAATGTGAAATTGAAGGTATGGTAAGTCCTTATGATAAAGAAGACAGAGAATATATTCCATCTGAAATACCTGTTGTACAATCAAATGCCGCATCAGATAAAGCAATTGTAGATGCTGCAATTGCAAAAGCAGACAAAGCAGAACAAAATGCTCTTAACTGTTTAAATGGTATTTATTAATATTTCTTAATAGAAAAGTCAATAATTCCACCTTAAAAAACTTTATATAAATACAGGGGGATTAAGTTAATGGGCGGAGAAAATATAAGTTTTTCCAAATTGTCAGGGATATACAAAACCATTGCTTCAATGTGTGATAAAAAAGAAGTTGGTGGAAATGAAGACCAATTTGTAAATAGCGGTAGAGAAAAAAGATTGTATAACCAGGCTTGTTCAACTATAAAAGGTAATACATTTATATTTTATGGTGAGACTTATAATCAAGACGGCTCTATTTATAATTATATAGAAAAGCCTAAACCTGAAAAACCGTTTGACTGGAATACCGCAATACCAACATTTATTCCAACAACAATCGGAGTTCCGCAGGCTCCATTGAAACTTTGTTCTAAGGAAGGATATTCTGATAAATATGACTCATTAATACTAAAATATGCCGGAAAATATGATTTAGAACCTAATATGGTAAAAGCAATTATGAAGAATGAGTCTTCATTTAACCCTAATGCAAAATCTTATGTTGGCTGCATTGGTTTAATGCAGGTTAATCCTCGTTTTAATAAGGGAAATTTGTATGATCCGGAAACTAATATTGCAACAGGCTGCAAAATATATAGAGAATGCTTAGATGAATTTGACGGCAATCATACAAAAGCATTGATGGCATATAACCAAGGTATTTCAGGAGCTAAAAGAAGTTTGAGAAAAGGTATAAACTCTACAACTTATTCACGAAAAGTTTTAGAAAGTTATCAAGAATTAAATGCTGCTAAAAATAATATCAATAATATAGCTTAGTTTGTGATATAATTACCTCATAAGAGGGGTAATTTAATATGGATAAGTTTTATATAACAACAGCTATTGATTATGTTAACGGTGCGCCGCATATCGGACACGCTTACGAAAAAATATTGACAGATGTTATTTTTAGACATTTTACACAAAGATGTGATAATGCATTCTTTTTAACAGGAACAGATGAACACGGAATCAAAATACAAAAAACAGCCGCAGAAAGGGGAATTACACCGAAGCAGCTTTGTGATGAAAATTCTCAAAAGTTCAAAGATTCCTGGAAAGCTTTGGATATTGAATACAATCATTTTGTAAGAACAACTGATGATTATCATGAAAAAGTTGTTCAAAAAATATTCAAAAAACTGGTTGAAAAAGGTGATATTTATAAACATTCTTATACTGGTCTGTATTGCAGCGGATGTGAAGCATTTTTAAACGAAAAAGATTTAACGGAAGATGGTCTTTGTCCTGACCACCTAAAAAAGCCGGAAGTTGTATCTGAAGAAAATTATTTCTTCAAATTATCAAAATATAAAGATGCAATCATTAAACATATAAAACAAAATCCTGATTTCATAGTTCCTGCATTCCGTGCAAACGAGGTCTTGAATCAATTAGAAAATATTGAAGATATTTCTGTTTCCCGTGCGAAATCTAATGTTTCGTGGGGGGTAGATGTATTGGATGATCCTGAACAAGTTATATATGTTTGGATAGATGCTTTGTCTAACTATATTACAGCTATCGGGTACGATACAGAATCTCCGTCCGAACAATACAAAACATTATGGCCTGCAGATGTTCAGGTTATCGGTAAAGATATACTGAAATTCCATAGTATCTATTGGATAGCTATACTAATGGCTCTTGAATTACCTTTGCCTAAACATATTCTGGCACACGGGTGGATTACGATAGATGAAACCAAGATGTCAAAATCGTTGGGAAATGTTATTTCTCCGACATCTGTTTTAGAAACTTTTGAATTATCTAATCCGGATGCATTCAGATATTATATGTCAACAGCGGCACCTTGCGGCAAGGATGGAAATTATTCTGATGAAGATTTTAAAGAAAAGGTTAATGCCCATCTTGCAAACTCTATGGGAAATCTTTTAAACAGAACTTTATCAATGCTTGTTAAATATTTTGACGGCGATATAAAACCGGAATTCAAAGTTGAATCTGATTTATCTAAACTTGCAGAACAAACGGTAAAAGAAGTTATGCATCATTTTGATTATTTTGAAATTCAAGAAGCCGGACAAAAGATTATGCAGTTAGTTGATGCTGCTAATAAATATATTACGGATTCAGAGCCTTGGGCATTAGCTAAAAATGGCGAAATAGAAAAATGCGGTCAAGTTCTTACATCTGTACTTGATACTATGTGTGTTGTATCAAGCTTGATTTATCCATATTGTCCTAATATTGCCAAAGATATGGCTAATCAGCTTTCATATAATCTTGGAACTAAATTAAACAATTTAAAAACAGATAATGTAAAAATCGGTCATTTAATAGACAAAGCCGATATTCATCCTGTATTTTTAAGACTTGATAGCGAACTTGCGGATAAATCACAAAAAAAATCATAGAAAATAAAACACCCTCTTTTAATTAGAGGGTGTTTATCTAACTATATTTTGATAAGAAAGAATTTTGAATCTTTTAGAGCAAAGACTTTGTGTTCTTTGTCTTTTTTAAACATAAGCACTTCACCTTTATCGAGTTTAAATTTTTCGGCATCAAAATGGATTTCGATTTCTCCATCTAGGACATACACCGCAGCATCCGCAGTTGAGGTGTGGGTATCAATTATTTCTTCTTTTTTGAGCGCAATAATAGAAAAAGATGAGTCACCACTTTCCATTAGAACTTCTCTATCCATTTTTTCTTCTTTAACATCAACTATATCTTTGGCTTTAAGAACATTGTAGAACATAAGATTCTCCTTTCTGTGAATATATTAGACACTGAAACGAGAACTCCGACATCCGACAAGAGGTTAAAAATTTTCTTCTCCTTTTTATTCTTTCAATGTTAAGAAAAAACAATTTTTGTCACCGAATTACGTAACATATACAAGAATGACAAACTTCAAGTATTGAGTTTTTAAACTTTACCCCTTTCCCAAATAAAAAACCATCTTTCGATGGTTAAAAATTGATTATAGGGAAATTTTAGAAGAACTCTGTTCAAAATG
>CALUXV010000079.1 GCA_944324835.1 Candidatus Gastranaerophilales bacterium | reverse complement strand
CTTGACGACACCCGCCATATTTCACAAAAATTATTATAACAAATCAAAATTTTTCTACAAGTATTTATTAAAAAAGAGGTTAAAATAACTTTAACCTCTTTCTTTTAACAATTTAAAAAAACTATTAGTTGATTCTTTGGAACATATATCCAATCCCGCGAGCGGTCAGAATCAATTCAGGATTTGTAGGGTCTGTTTCCAATTTAGAACGCAATCTTGATATATGAACATCAACAACCCTTGTATCAATTCGATGATCAGCAGGGTATGACCATACATGCTGCAAAATTTCGTTTCTTGAATATGCTTGACCGGAATTGTTTACCAGTAATTCTAATAAACTGAATTCCATTCCGGTTAAACGAATTCTTTCATTCTTTCTGTATACTTGACGTCTTGCTGTATCAATTTTGATATTACCTGTTGTAATAATATTTTTAGCAACTGCTTTGCTGCCTGTCGGAACAACAACTTCTTTGTTTGTTGTTCTTCTTAATACAGCCTTAACTCTAGCTTCTAATTCTTTTGGACTGAACGGTTTTATTACATAATCATCAGCACCTAATTCTAAACCGGTAATTCTTTCTGAAACATCACCAAGTGCTGTCAATATAATAATAGGTACATCTGATGTTCTTCTAATTTCTCTTGTTACACCATAACCGTCCATCTTTGGCATCATAACATCTAATACTACCAAATCCGGATTTGTTTTGTTGAAAACTTCTACGGCTTCTTCACCGTCTTCTGCTACTACCACATCATAGCCAACCATTTTTAAACGAGTTTCCAAAATTCTTCTGATACTGGCTTCGTCATCTGCAACCAATATCTTTTGTGCTGCCCCGGATTCGTGTTGAGAATCTTGTAATTCTTCCTTATCAGTCATTATAAACCATCCTTATAATTATATGTTACAAAATATTTACTTTCGTGTAGTTTTTTAAATAAATATAAACTTATATTAATTGATTTGAGCAAAAATTGCAAGCACTTTTTGGTATTAATTTTTATAACTGGCTTGCCATAATTCTGTTTTTAAAATTATTCAAATCTTCAATAGTATCAATACCTATAGGACTGTCTTCAACAACAGAAACTTTTATTTTCATACCCATCTGTAATGCTCTTAATTGTTCTAAACTTTCTGCAAGTTCTAAAGATGTTTGATTAGCCCCTGTCATTTTAAATAGTGCATCTCGTTTGTATCCGTATATACCTAAATGTCCGTAGAATTTTGCATGGCCGGAATTTCTTTCAAACGGAATCTTTGAACGTGAAAAATACATAGCATAACCGTTATTGTCAAATACGCACTTGACCAGATTGGAATCCATAATATCCTTTTCTTCCGTTATTTCATGAACCAATGTCGAAATATCTGCTTCTGAATCTTCTTTTAACGAACTTATCACAATGTCTATAGTATCCGGATTAATCAAAGGTTCATCTCCTTGAAGATTAATTATATACCCGATTTCCGGATGCCTTTCAGCAACTTCCGCAATTCTATCACTGCCGCTGTTATGAGTATCCAAAGTCATTTCGGCTTCTGCACCAAACATCAAAGAAGTCTCATATATCTGTTCGTTATCAGTTGCTATAATTACTCTATCTGCAAGCTGTGCCTTTACAGCTTTTTCAAATACCCACTGTATAATAGGTTTTCCACCGACTTCTATCAGCGGTTTCCCCCTTAAACGGCTTGACTCATATCTTGCAGGAATTATTATAGCAGTTTGATTGTCCATAGTAAATTCTCCATTCTTTACCATGTATAATATCACTAAAATTATAAATGACCATCACAAGTATCAAAAATATATTTTACATTTACTCCGTCATCGGACTCATATTTTATTTTATCATCAGAAGTTACAGGACGGGAGTACATCCTCAAACGGCCGCCATCACCCATTATTTTTATCTCCGCATCAAAATCTTTTCCGACAACAGTTTTAATTCCTTGCCCGCCTTTACTGCCGGTTCTGTTTTGTGCCGCAGATGTAAATTTTTTATAATAATAATCAAATTGATTCAAGTTTTCGCCGACAGCTTCATAAAGTTCTTGTTTAGCTTTATTTGTAATAACAACTTTTTGGGGAATTTTATCTTTGTCCATAACTAAAATTTCATCATTATCAAAATTCCAGGATGTTATTTTGTCATGCATATTTGCAGCTTCATTCATAAATATTTCATCATGAACTCTTGACATATTTTTCAGCTGAGAAATGAATTTAGGCTTAAAGGTTTCCGGAAGATTTTCATAATACCCGACTAATGTATTAGCATTCTTATAATCAGGTTTATCTTTAAATACAAATCTGTCTGCAACAATAGAATTGAATTCTTCTTCACCTTTCAATTGTAATTTTTCAGCAGAATTAAAATATTTATTTTCTTCTTTCGAATCCAAATAGGCTTTTTTATAATCATAGTCATTACCGTTTTTGTAATTTGATAATTCAGAGCTGATAAATTCTTCCTCAGATGGTACATTATCATCCGTTAAAATTTTGTTTAAATATCTATCATGAAGATTAATAAGTACCATCGCTTTTTCTTCATCGACACCATACTTATTCGTTGAATTTTGAATAATTTTATTTATTGAATCAAAATAAGCAGTATCAACAATTTCCGATGTTGAAATACAGCTTTTGCAGCGTTCTTTTAAATCTTTATTTTGAATCTTTGATATAGAATATTTAAATTTCGCCAAATCATCTTCTGAAATTTTATCTCCGGCAACCGGAAGAGTCGTTTCAATTAATTCATTAACATCATCATCCGTTACAACTTTAGGCTGTTGGATTTGTTCTTTCAATGCAATCTTTTCATAAATCAAATCATACGCAGGCTGCAATTCATTTTTAAGTTTATCTTTTCTTTCTTGAGTCCAATATTGTCGGAAAAAAGCATTGGTATAATTATTTTCTAAATGTTCAAATGATTTACCGATTGCTTCAGTATCAAATTGGGATTTAAATTTTGCGAAATCTTCACCATGAACACGTTCGTCATATCGTTTATATCTCGCCCAGTATGTACCATTTACAACAGCCTTCATTCCTTTTGAAAGATAATTTTTGTCATCGAAATTTTTCAGCGGATTCGCAGGATAAGCTTTATTCTTATTTTTTACATATAAATAAGAAAGATAAGTATTGACCATTTTATCTGTAGAATACGGGCTATTTATATTATCAATTCGCTTATATTTTATAAGTCTTACAGGGAACCAGCTTTTAGAAGTCATCTCAGAATAATCGGCCCAAACTTTGCTCTTATTAACTGCACGTTTGTTTGCAATTTTCTTTATCTTTTCATCATCTAAATCCGGAATATTTGCAAATTTTGAAACTATTTCATCCCCTTTATTTAAAACAGATTGAATATCATCAGAAGGAGTACTAAATCTGAATCCTGCATTTTCCATACTAATAAGAGTTGTAGGACGAGAATTTTTTAAAACAACATAAAAACCTGTTTTAGGTTTCATTTCAATATAATTATTCTTTAAAACAGAAATTACAACCTTATCAAAATCTTCGTTTGCAAGACGATTATCCAAATAATCCTTTGAGCGTGATTTGTCATATTGAGGTTTTTCTTGAGGATACTCTAATTCCGGATAAAATTGTTTTACATCATCTAATGTTTTACAATCATTCAGAAGAGAATAATGTTCTCTATATACCTTTCTCAAATCAAAATCATCATTTTTTAGCGCTGTTTTCATACTATTATACAAATCGTCGGAAATCTCATTGGAGTTTTCACGAATTTTATCAATATCAGCCAACATTTCCTTTTTCTTGTCATCTAAAGATATAAAGAAATCCTGCTCTTTAAAATCAATATTTTCTGTTTTTGAAGAAGTATTCCCTGAAACAGCATTCTCTATTTGTAATCTTCTCTCTGCTTTTGCAGTCCGTATATCTTTAGCGGCATTCGTAGGACGCGGTTTTAATTTTGCTGAAATACGCAAGCGTCCTTTATAATCAAACAACGAATCAAACTTCTTTGCATTAAAAGATTTTGAATCATCATCAAGACAGGTTCTCATTACATCTTCCATTTTTGGAATTTTATCCCCTGTCACTAATGACTGTTTTATAAGAAGCAGCGCTTTTTTATTGATAATAACTTCAGGCTTATCATTTTCAAACGTACAGCACAGAATATAATCTGTTTTCTTTTTATCAGTCGTATTAATATCTTTAAATTCTTCAACTGCATCCAACAAAGATATGGTATCTGTATCAGAGGTATTCAAAAGTTTAGTATCAATATCATCTACAGCCGATTTAGTTGTAACAAGAACTTTTCCGTAAGAAGTCATAGCATCTGACGATGAAACATAGTTTGAATCATTAGAAGAATTTACTTGGGAAGATTCTTTTTGCTGTTGATATCCTTTGAAATTTAATTGAAGAGAGTTTATATTTTTTAGACTAATCATACTGTAATAAATCAAAAAACCGGCTATTTTTGCTAGTTTGTAACAGTTTATTACGCAATAATATCTGAGAGATTAAATTTTATAACTTTTCTAAGTTCATCAAGCGAAAGTTCAATCTGATAGCCAATTTTTCCTGCACTGAATATTATCGTATCAAAGTTTTGGGCAGAGATATGGATTGTTGTCGGGAAATTCTTTTTCATACCAATAGGCGAACATCCGCCATGGA
>CALUXV010000078.1 GCA_944324835.1 Candidatus Gastranaerophilales bacterium | reverse complement strand
TTTTCAAAATTTTTATAACTCATAATAAGCTCCTTTCATTAATATACAAATTTAATTTTTATGCTAATATAAAATTATGAAATTATATCAAAAAACTATTTTAATAATATTCATTTTGATATCGGTAAGTTTCAATATCAAACATATTTTTTGGCCGTACGATTTCAAAACTCAGGCTGAAATGACAACAGCTGCAGAACAAATATCTGATATAACAAGTGATAAATTTGACCAAATATGTAATAAAATTATCGAAAACTATAAGACCGATAAAAAATTTGTAGCCGCATTCATTGCGGACAAAGAAGAATTTTTAAAATACCGAACAATGCAAATAAATACGGTATTACCTGCATATAATTCAGATTTTACAGCATACGGCACAAACTACCCTATATATGCAGGCTCTTATAGAAACGAATTGACCATTAACAAAATAAAAGAATATAAAAAAGCTGTTGAAACATACTGCTTATACAACGATATTTATCAGCCGGCAGGTGCTTGCAGCGAAGAAACTATAGATAATCTTTTTAAATAAACTTCATTAGCCGCAAGAGTGCAATAAATTGCACCATTTATTCATAATTAAATCGTAGAATAAATAAACAATTTAAAATTTATTATTTAACAATTTCGATTAAGTGCGGATCTAATGCTGAAAAATATTGACAACTGGCAGCGGCAGAATATCCATCTGAAAGTATTCCTTGATAACCCATTTCTTTTAATTTATTCTGCATATATCTTATAATAACATGCTCACGTATTGTTTTTGCATCTTCTAAATCTGCATCCTTTTTCCATTTTGGGAACGGTCCGGTTTTTAGACTCATTGCAGGTTTAAATATATACTCTATTGTCTCAGTATCAAGAACCCCAATTTTTCCGTTAAATTTTGCAGTGATAACACTGGAACCATAATCATCAGTATTATTATCTAATGTAAAATAAGTTCCACCAACACCGTCCAAGTTGCCATGAGCAATAGGCACATCTTGTCTGAAGCCTTCTTGTAAAATTTTAGATTTTACATCCGGAGAAGTACCATGATAAATCTCACCTAAATTCCCATCGTATGGAGTTATTAAATCATAAAAATTATAAGGTTTATCCGTATCACACTCTTTTACTATGAATTTACCATCTTTATCTAAAAATAATTTGTCTAATTCATCCATATGTTCATCAGCATATTGTACTCCCCAATTTCTTGCAGCTACATATTTTCTATCCCTCTCAGCCTTTTCAGCTTCCTTAATTTTTTGTATTTCAGCAGTTTTTTGGGTTTCCTCAAGCTTTTTAGCTTCTGCTGCCTTTGTTTCAGCCTCTTTTGCAGCACGTTCAGCAGCTTCTTTCGCTGCCTTTGCTTTCGCTTCCTTAGCCCCTTGTTCTGCGGCTTCATGTAATGCATTTGTCACCGCTTTTGACGGTTTTCTCCCCCTTAACAAACAAAATATACCGACTCCGGCTGCAATTATTGCTGTTCCGATACCCGCTTTCTTTGCAATATCTTTTTTGTTTGATATTTGTACCGTATCCTTGTCAGGTGTCTTATCGACTACATTTGGACTTACAGAATAACGCTGCGGAGTATTCAATAAATCTTGTGATACTTTTTCCATAGCAGGATGGTTGGTTGATACATTGTTTGTTATCGGCATAAATACCTCACTATTTTATAATAATTCCCATACAATTAATAACACCTGGAATTATATAAAATTGTCCCGCCCCGCCATATCATATCATATAGAGCATTATAACTAAATTTCAGCCTTATTAAATTCATATTTACATTTTGTTACGATATTAAGATATATTGCGAATTTGTATAAATTATGCCATTACTGCATACTTATCAAACAATAAATTTAGGCATTAAATGGAATAATGTCGTAAAATAATTTAGCAAATACACTATTAATTTGCCCACCCAATAACTGACACTGGACTATGTATAACAAAAATTGTATTTACTCAAGAATAAAATATTCTGTCAACCTGAATTTTTCATCAAGCGGGTAAGTTTGAATTGTATCAACAGTAGGGTAGACTTTAGTCTACCAAAAGTGCTTACACCTCACCCAGCCCTTTCCTCAAGGAGAGGGATTGATACTATGTCTATTCACACCTCACTAATCACTCCTCACGAAAAACCAGGTTCTTACCATCGTTACAGTGCAATTTCAACGTCTATTCATTAGTCACTATTCACCCGCTTAATCACTTAATTTACCCCCTACCCCTCCCAAATAAGCGGTAAAATTGTATTTTGTTCATATTTAGGAATAGCATTTGCTGCATTCTTCTTTGGACGGGTTCCGTATTTTTCATATAACTCCGGATGTTCATTAAGCAGCAATTCAACTTCCGATTTCGGCAGATTAAATACATTATTTGTTTTAATATTTCTGATTTTCATAAACAAACTCCTTTTAAAAAAGAGCGGAGCATACGCTCCGCCCTGTGATACTAATGTACAGCAACAGATTTTGCAACCGCAAAAATATTCCCTGTAAATCCTGTTTTAAAATCAAGATTCATAGAACCGTCTTTATTTTCAAATCTTGACGGGTCTTGAACCTGATAGAAATTTACAGAAGATGCATCAACACCAACAGTCAAATCACCTAATTTAGCATTAGGATAATTGTCCCCAGCTTTAAAAGTAACTTCAGAAGCTGAAGATGCGGTATTTTCAACACAGATAACAAGAGAGTTGTTCTTGTTATCAAATGCTTTTGCCAAACAAATACCGTTCGCAGGAGTAACCGCTTGTTTTGTAATTTTTACATCAGCGATTGATTGAGAATCATCCATTTCCGGATATTGAACATTAATAGTATCTCTAGCCATATAAAAAATCCTTTCAAATAATGTATAACGCAAAAATTTGCGGCAAAAGATTATTTTGCCGCAAATATAAAGTAAGGCATAAGCCCGAATAATAAATATATTCGGGCAATTATGCACGTGTAGATAAGGAGAGAGGTGCAGAAATTTTGACAGTACCTAAGAAATCAGCACGAGGAGCACCGACACCGTACAATCCATATCCTTTGTATCTTGTATTGAAACTATTTTCAGGAGTGTAAGATTGAGTACTTAAATCAGAAGATACACCGCCTGCAAGAGTTTTACCTTTGATACCAAATAAAGGATAGAATACACCATCTTCCGGCTGAGCAATATTATTAGAAACAAGAATTTCCCAGCCGCAAAGATGACCAACATATCCTTTAGAAAGTTTTTCATGACCTGATTCAACATATTTAAGATCATCGAGTTTTCCTAAATAGAATTGATATTCAGGCGGAACGATACAAACCATATTTCCGTCAATCCAGTTTGTGTGGCCTTTACCGTCACCCTTTTTGAAAAGAGCTTGCATATATGCAAGAATTTCTTTAGCGTAATCTGCATCAAGAGTGATTGCTTTACCGTTGTCATCAAGGTAGTGAGCAGCACGGGTGTAAAGGTTTGCGTATGCAGCATCAACACCAGCAGCAAACTGCTTGATAGCATCTTCCGTATAATCTTTAGCAAGATTCATTTGCTGCCCGCCGTCAATTGCATCTTGAATTCTTTTTTCTTCAATTGCAGTCAATTCAAAGTGGAAAGCTTTACCACGATTGATTTTAACTTTGGTAGTAGAAGTCGTTGCAATTTCAGGAGCAGTTAATTCGCCGCCATCGTAATCAAACATGGTAACGGAACCAGGCATAATAACATCAACTTCGTCCCCTTTTTTAACAGAATCTTTAAAATCCGTGTGGGATAATTTACCGATTACTAATTCATCATAAAGGTATTTTTTGAATGCATTATTAAATGCAGAAATAACAATTTGTTTAACAGACATAATAATCCTTTCATAAAACTTGTGTACATAACAATTTTCCGGGCAAATCTTTTTGGACAAAACTGTTATCGGGAATCCGGCAGTAATTGTTTATAAGAAATGTTTTCCGGAGAGAATCTAACAAAAAATGTGTTAGATATATTTAGCAATAACCTCATCAATTTGAGCATCATCAAGAGTATCCAGTTTAGGAATAGCTTTTGATGCAGCTTTCGGACTCGAATCCGAGAATTGCATTTGCGATTTGCTGTTCTCGGTTTCAGACTTAGCGGATTGATTTTTTTCGTACATAGAAATACGAGAATTAACATAACTATCCAAAAGAGAAACAAATTTATCCGTATCTAAGTTTGTCCCGAGAGCTATTAATGCTTCCTTATAGAGGTTATTAAACTCAGGGTTTTTAAGATATTCATCTTTATTATATTTTTCAGCATTTTTATCAATATATTCTTTAATAGCTTTATTATTTTCTTGAAAATCAGAAACTTGTTTTTGAATCTTATCAAGAATTTCAGCCTTTTTTCTAAGTTCTCCAAGCTCTTTCGATTGCTGCCCGTGTTTAGTTTCCATATTTTTATAAGCATTAGACAAATCATCAACGGATTTGAATTTACCCATAATCAATTCAGAATTTTCATTTCCGGCAGCATTATTTTGAGTTTGCTCTTGCGGAGCAGTTTGAGTATTATCTTGATTAATTTCTTCAAAATTATCCATAAAAATCTCCTTATTTAAAATACAACGACATACGTAAAAATTTTATTTATAACTGGACCACCACCCCTTCCTATTTCTAAAGAAACAAGATTCTCCTATTTTTAAGGAGAATCTTGAGATAACAATGATTGATTGGTAAAAAAATGTAGTAATTAATAAACGTAAATATATTAATGACATATAATTATAACAAGTTATAATTATATTGTGATTAAAATTAAACAAAAACTAAACAACTTATACCAAAAACTTTGTGCGACCAA
>CALUXV010000077.1 GCA_944324835.1 Candidatus Gastranaerophilales bacterium | reverse complement strand
ACCGTTGTTGAAAAATTACGGCTTATAACTAAACTTGCTATTGAAAAAGAAGAAAAATAAGTTATAATAAGAGTAGAGCGAGGGTAGATGCGACTACCCTCATTACAGGCTCTACAACAAACTAGCAATTGCTAGAAGCAGGTGCCCTATGACCAGTAGGGCACTTTTAATTACTTTTAGATTATGCTCGTTCATTGCTGCTCACCTCCTTTCACACCCTTTTTACAGAAAAGTTGTCGTGCGCATAAGAGGCTTGCTAGGCTACTCTACAAGTCATTTTTATTATAACAGATTCACAAATAATTCTTCAGATTGTCTTCCAGATAGTTTTTGTATTCTGTTTTTAAGGATTTTGGGGCAAGGATTTTACATCCCGCTCCCCATCTGAATATATGCCAGATTATTTCCTTACTGCCGCTTGCTTTGAATTTTAACAAATACGTTCCGTCATCATTAAATTTCCCGCTTTGGCTCGGATGAAAGTTATACCTGCTTGCATCTTCTGCCAAATCAGGCGAAAATAAAAGCCTTACATCTAATATCTCTCCATGATACACTCCAAAAGATTGGTTTGTATACTCCTGTAGATTAAATTCTCCTTTATCAAAAACTTTATCTGTTAATTGCATATTCTCAAATTTATGCAACAAATAATTATAAATTCCGTCCCCTTTTGCTTTTTCTCGTGCAATTAAATAAATTTTTTCGCCATAAATCAAACCCAACGGCTCAAGCAGACGTTCTTTATTATGATAAGTAGCGCTAACCATTCTGGAATTATGAAGTGCATCTCTTATTACTTCAATTATTTCTATACCTATTTTATATTGAGGCATCTGACGAACAGCATAACCTTCCGTCTGCATAATAAGCTCTATACTATTTTCTAAACTGTTTTTATTTTTACGGTTCAATGTTTTTATCTTCTCAACAGTTTTTCCGAGTTCTTCCTTCATTTCTTTATTCGTTGTCCGCCTTTGAAGCTGTTCAATATTTGCAATCTCTTTTGAACTAAACGAAACAAGGTTTGCTATAGAATAATTTATAAATCCCCAGTGTTTTTGATTGTCATCAGTCTCAATCTCATCAACCTGAGGGAATATACAGGTCAAACTGTCACGCATTCGTTCTGCAGTACGGCGTGAAACATTATATCGCTCGGCAATCTCTGAGATTGTTACTCCCTGTATCCTTGACGACATAAAAACAGCCAAATCTATAATATCTGATACTCTTGAATATCTTGGTTTGTCATTCATATAGCACCTCTTTTTATGTCATATTAGCATAAAAAATTGTTTTTATGATGATACAAATAAATTAACCTGCCAGCCGTAATCTGTAATTCTGAAAATGATTAACAATATAATAAATTTGAATATTGTTGACAAAAATCAAATTATAAAAGGTAAAATAAAAACTTCCCGATTTCTCAGGAAGTTTTTGTTTAAATCAATTATCCATACCCAAATTCTTACATTCTATCGAAGATTTCAAATATCGCATCTTCAGATAGTCCAAGAGCTGTCATTTCATCAAATGCTGCTTCAAATTCTTCCATATAGCCGGCAATTCTGTCTTGAGTTGCTTTTGTTTCAGAAGGTTTTGCAGATGTTACTTTGATGTCAATGTTTTTTGCTGCCATAAAAGTAAGTACATCTTCGCCTGAAACTTGTTTTTCTGCCGGTTTATTGTCCCTTACTTCTGCTTCCTTTTTCTCCTCAGCTTTTGTTTCCTCTTTTTTTACCGGTTTATTTAATGCTGCTGCTTGTTGTGCTACAAAATTAATGCTGTTAAATTCCATAATTTTTACTCCTATAATCGACTTTCTTTCTATACTTTCTATTACGGCATTACTTTTAAAGAACTTTAGCTTTTTTTCTTTAATCGTTACAAATGTTTACAATTTTCTCTAAGTTTTGTATAATAGCTGGATAAGAGGTTATTATGGCAGATTTGCAAAAAGTATTAATAATAAGTTTAGGAGATTTAAAAGAGACAATTTATACTCTGCCGCTTGCGTGTATTCTTAAACGTAAAGGGTATTTTGTAGAATATTTAACCGGAGAAAAAGGATTTGAAATCGTAAATAAAAATCCAATAATTAATAGAGTTCATCTTGCACCAATTGAACAATGGACACAAAAAATGCCGTATTGGGGAATTTTTGAGGATATGTCAGAAGTAACTAAAAAACTGGCAAAAAAAGAATTTGATATCGCAATAGACTGTCAAATGTCAATAAGAAGTGCATTTCTTTTTGCGAAATGTGGAGCAAAAAGAAGACTGTCATATTCTACAGCAAAAGGATTTTCATCATTCGGGGCAAATGAATTTATTGATTCCAAACCTGAGTTTAAAAACACAAATATTCACAAGGTAGAAAAATATTTGAATTTCGCAAGATATTTAGGATTAAAAACAGATGATGCAGAATTTTTCTTACCGGAAGCGAATTATCAATCAAAAGTAAAAATGGACAAGTTTTTAAATTTTGCAGAAGAAAAACCCACCATATTATTGGCTCCCAATATGGCTCAAGGAGAAGTTTCCTGGCATCCTAAAAACTGGGTTAATCTTGTGAGTAATATACCTGAAAAATATAATATTATTGTAGCTGGAGATAATCAGGATAACATACTTGCAACCCGTTTTTCTCATAAAAATATGGTAAATATGTGCGGAAAAACAAGATTTGAAGATTTGCGATATCTTCTGCTTATTTCAGATATTATTATCTCAAATAATCTCGAAACCTCCGCCATTGCCTGGGCAATGAATAAAAATAAAGTAATTACAATTTCAACCAGTTTTTCACCTGCTATTTATAATCCATACAGCCTAAAAGATGAGAATAAATTTATTACTCTTACAGGAAATCTGGCATGCCAGCCTTGCAACAAAATACAATGTGAAAATTCATCTTACAAATGCTCTCATACTCCATCGGTTGAAAACGTTTTAAATTCTATACGCTAAAACAATATTAATACAAGAGATGAAATATTCCGGCAGTCTCTTAAAGCACAAATGCAGCTTAATACTTATTTACATAATTAAAATGTTAATTTTGTTATAACCAAATATTATTTGTGCTAGAATAGAAACATTGAAATACAATAAGTGAGAGGTAAAAATGGAAGATTTAAGAGATAAGTATGAAGTCGTTATCGGCTTGGAAGTTCACGCACAATTAAAAACGAAATCTAAAATATTTGCACCGGATAGTACCGAATTCGGGAATGAACAAAATACACAAATCAGCCCTATTACATTAGGTATGCCTGGAGTATTGCCGGTACTTAACAAAGAATGTGTAAATATGGGGATAAAATTGGGGCTTGCATTAAACTGTGAAATTCCTGAAAGATGTAAATTCGACAGAAAACAATATTTTTATCCTGATCTTCCAAAAGGATACCAAATATCTCAATACGATGAACCAATATGTTTAAATGGATATCTTGATGTAAAAGGTAAAAGAATCGGTATTACAAGAGCCCATTTAGAAGAGGATGCAGGAAAACTCGTTCACGTAGGTGCTGCAGGTATTGCAGGTTCTACTTATTCACTTGTTGATTTGAACAGAGCAGGAACTCCGCTTTTGGAAATTGTATCAGAACCTGATATCCGCTCAAGTGAAGAAGCAAAAGACTATATGGAAGAATTAAGAAATATAGTACGATATATAGGCGTTTGTGATGGCAACCTTGAAGAAGGCTCAATGAGATGTGACGCAAATATTTCTATTATGCCTAAAGGTTCAAAAGTATTCGGAACACGTGCTGAAATCAAAAACGTAAACAGTTTTAGAGCATTACAGCGTGCAATAGAATACGAAATTGACCGTCAAATTGAACTTGTAGAAGACGGTGAAGAAGTTGTTCAAGAAACAAGACTCTGGGATGATAATGCAGGTGAAACCCGTTCAATGAGAGGTAAAGAAGATGCGCACGATTACAGATACTTCCCGGAACCTGATTTGATGCCTTTATCTATTTCAAGAGAATGGGTTGAAGAAATAAGAAAATCAATGCCTGAATTACCAAGCCAAAAGCGTCAAAGATATATGGATTTGGGGCTTAGTGAATATGATGCGTCAGTTATTGTAGAACAAATGCAGTCTGCCCTATTCTTTGATAAAGTTCTTGAACTTGGCGGGAATGCTAAAATTGCAGTTAACTTTATGATGGGTGAAATTGCAGCATACTTAAAAGAACATCATATTGAAATTACTGATACAAAACTTACACCTGAAAACTTAACAGAACTTGTAGGTTTGATTGAAAAAGGAACTATTTCAAATAATATCGGAAAACAAATTCTTATCGAAATGATTGAAGAAGGAACAAAAGCTTCTGAAATCGTTGAAAAGAAAGGTTTAAGCCAAATTACCGATGTTGATGCAATAAGAAAACTTGTTGAAGAAGTTGTAAATAACAACCCTAATCAAGTTGAACAATATAAATCAGGAAAAACTAATATTTTAGGATTCTTTGTAGGTCAAGTTATGAAAGCTACAAAAGGCAGAGCTAATCCTAAAACTGTTAATGAAATATTGTTAGAATTACTTAAGTAGCAGGTGAAATAATGTTTTTTAATAAAAATAAAAAATGTTCTATGGAATCAGAAATTCTGGAGCAGCCATCCGTTATTGAAGGATTGATTCATAAATACAATAATCAGGAATTTGATTTGCCTGAAAGTATTGAAAAAATAGTTCTGGTTGCAAGCGGTTCTTCATATCATTGTGCAAGGTTCTCTGCAGATTTACTCGGAGAAATTGCAGGGATGGAAGCCAGAGCAATATATTCCAGCGAATTTAACCTAAAAAAAGTAATTCCGCATGATAGAAACACGCTTTATATTTTTATTACTCAATCAGGCGAAACAAGTGATACCCTTGCAGCA
>CALUXV010000076.1 GCA_944324835.1 Candidatus Gastranaerophilales bacterium | reverse complement strand
TATATTTTTTTACAATGAGCTTTACCAAAATAATCAAACCATCTGTAAATTGAAATCAAACCATTTGTCTTTTTACATGTACTGATAAAATGATTATTTTGGGAAAGTCCAGTTGTGCAAATAATTAAAAATTTATTATACATTAAATTAATATACTAAGTATAGTATTTTATTATCTTAACTTTACTGTGTTTATTTTCGTTTTTAAGTTTGATATTATCTTTGAAAATTCTTCATCAGTATAAGTTGATTCCTTCATTAAATTTTCATCCAAAATTTTTGATGGAATAAACTTTTGAAGATAATATTTTTTCGCTCCAGAAATTAGATCACCTATGTTATCAAAATCATTTTTCGATAACATAGATCTAATTACAGTAGTTCTAAATTCATACTCAATACCCGAATTCATAATCAAATTAATACTTTTTTTAATATTTTCTTCATCAACATTGACATTAACTATCTTTGAATAATTATCTAAAGGAGCTTTTATGTCCATAGCAATATAATCGACATAAGCCATAGATTTTTGTAATATTTCAGGAAAACATCCATTAGTATCCAACTTAACCAAGAACCCTAAATCCTTAACCTTTTTTATAAACTCAACTAAATCTTTTTGGATACAAGGCTCACCACCTGTAATAACAACGCCATCTATTCGACCTTTTCTCCTATTCAAAAACTCAAAAATTTCTTCTTCTGAATATTTTGCCGTCATAGAATTTATTAATTCAGGATTATGGCAATATCCACATCTAAAATTACACCCTAAAGTAAAAATAATTGCACTTATTTTATCAGGATAATCCAAAAATGAAGTTTTTTGCAAACCTCCAATAAGCATTATCTACTCTCCAATCTTTACTTAAAAAGGGTACCAGCGTATTAACACTGACACCCCTAAAAATTTTATAATCTACTCACAAACAGCAAAAGTCTGTCTATCACAAAACTCTTTTTGTTTACCCTTATTCCACTGACTTATAGGTCTTATATAACCTACAATACGCGAATAAACTTCACATTTTTCTCCGCACTCTGGGCATTCAAAGTGTTCTCCTGCAATATAACCATGATTTGGACAAGTACTAAATGTAGGAGAAAAAGTAAAGTATGGCAAGTGATAGTTATTACAAACTTTTTTAACAAGATTTTTAATAGTTTCGATACTTTTAATTCTTTCTCCTGCAAAAATGTGAACAACAGTTCCACCAGTATATTTTGTTTGCAAGTCATCCTGATGATCCAATACTTCAAAAACATCATCAGTATAATTAACCGGTAATTGTGTTGAATTTGTATAATATGGATATTTACCATGATCCAATTTTGCAAGACGATAAGAAGTTCCCTCACCAGGAGTTGCCTCAAGATTATAATTATTACCAGTCTGTTTTTGGAACTCTACAATCTTGTCTCTCATAAAATCCATTACCTCAAGTGCAAAATTTTTACCCCTAAAACTTCCTATATCATCTTGCAAAAAGTTCTCACAAGCCTCATTCATACCAATAAGACCAATTGTTGAAAAATGATTTTTCCAATATACTCCATAACGAGCTTTTATATCTCTTAAGTAAAACTTAGTATACGGATATAAATTCTTATCAGTATAGTATTCTAGCAATTTTCTTTTAATTTCAAGACTTTCTTTTGCAATTTCCATTTTTGCAGCGAGTATTTCAAAAAATTCAAACTTACTTTTTGCGCTCAGTGCAATTTTAGGAAGATTTATAGTTACAACCCCGACAGAACCGGTCAAAGGATTCGAGCCAAATAAACCGCCACCTCTATATTCAAGTTCTCTATTATCTATTCTCAAACGACAACACATAGAACGAGCATCTTCTGGAGACATATCAGAGTTAATAAAATTAGAAAAATATGGAATACCATACTTCGCAGTCATTTTCCAAAGACCAACTAAATTCTCATTATCCCAATCAAAATCCTTTGTTATGTTATAAGTCGGTATAGGAAATGTAAATACACGTCCTGAAGCATCTCCTTGCATCATCACATCAAAAAATGCTTTATTCAACATATCCATTTCAGGCTGAAATTCTTTGTATGTCTTTTCTTGCAATTCTCCACCAATAATAACAGGCTGATCTGCATAATACGAAGGCACCATCAAATCCATAGTAATATTTGTAAAAGGAGTTTGGAACCCAACTCTTGTTGGAACATTCATATTAAAAACAAACTCCTGCATAGCTTGTCTTACTTGTTCATAATTTAGATTATCATATCTAATAAATGGAGCTAAAAGGGTATCAAAATTAGAGAATGCTTGAGCGCCTGCTGCTTCTCCTTGCATTGTGTACATAAAATTAACAATCTGTCCTAAAGCAGTTCTAAAGTGTTTTGCTGGTGCACTTTCAATTTTCCCTCTAACACCTCTAAAACCTTCCATCAATAGATCTTTCAAATCCCATCCTACACAATAAACAGAAATAATATTCAAATCATGAATATGAATATCTCCATTTAAATGAGCATTTTTAATCTCTGTAGGATAAATCTTATTTAACCAATACTCTTTACTAATTTCTGAAGCAATATAATTATTTAATCCCTGAATAGAATAAGACATATTAGAATTTTCATTAACTTTCCAATCTAACTGCTTCAAATAATTGTCAACCAATGCAATATTTGCAGAATTTTTATATTCCTCATTATAAGAAATAAAAGGCATCTTAACCGCATTCAAATTAACAACCTTTTCGTTGCTTTTCACAATAGAATTTTTCATAAAAATTTTCTCCCAGATTTCCGTGGTAACATCAACTAAAATAAGCATTCCGACTTTTACGGTTGCGGTCCAGTGAGGGATTTTCACCCATGCTTTCCTTAAGTTAGTGTATTTATACTAAATCTTAATGAAATATTTGTCAATATTATATTTATTTAAAAATGTTAAAAATGCCAAAAAATCAAAATACCCCCCCCCCAAAAAAAAATAATCAAACTGCAAAACTGTTTTTTTTCAAACTAAAAAGTGACAAGGAGTTTGAGAAAAATTGCCAACAATTTTGAGAAAAATTAGTGTGTTAGTTTACCAAAATAATCAAACCATCTGTAAATTGAAATCAAACCATTTGTCTTTTTACAACAGGACAGTGGAAATATTTTGTAAAAAATTTTATTATATAAAAATATTTACCATAAAGATTTATCTGTCCCAAAATTCCCGAACTGTCTGTCAAATATTCCTGAACTGGTTGTTCTTATACACTTGAAGAAAAACGGGATAAAGAACGCCGTCAAATGGAGGAAGCAAGAGAACGGGAACAGGCTCTTGATGCTCAATCAACTATAGAATATATCTTTAATATAGGTGAACGAGTTTTCCATGATAAATTCGGAATAGGGCATATTACTGATGTTATGCCTGTCGGAACAGGTACAATGTACACAATCGATTTTGGAAAGCAGGGTAAAAAGGCTATGGATGCGGCTTATGCTAAACTGAAAAAGTTCTAAACTGTTTAAAGCCAAGGATAATCGTCTTTTATTTCCCACCCGTCATATTCTATTAAGGCGGAACATATTCCTCTGTTAGCAGCTTCTGTATGTCTTTTACATAAATCCAAATATTCTTCCCGTGTATTTATATATAAAACGGGAAAATTACCGGTTATGAATTTATATGATTTGGTATAGCCCGGTTTTCCAAGTATATAAAAAGCAAAAATATCTTTATCCTTTTCATTAGGTTTTCCCATACAGTTGTAATCGAAAGAAATATGCAGTTGGGCACCTATGCTACTGGAATCTCCGGCAATCAGAGAAAAACAGCTTCCGTCCGCAAATATATACACAGGAGTGTAATCCTGTCGTGTACCTCCGTTTGCATATAAATTCAGTGCAATTTTTGCACATCTTTCATCGCTGGCAGCACATTTTCTTATTCCTGTCAAATAAGGGAAAATATATTTATCTACAAATGCTGTGGTTGATTCTATATCATTTTGTTCTGTGGGATAGGTCCAGGTACTCATATCCCCGTAATCATTAACGGCAAGATTTAAGGCATTTTGCATGGTTGAAGAGAATTTTTTTAATCTAATCGGAATTTCTTTCTTTTTATAATGGGCTACTATTGACGGCAATGTCATTGCTGCAACTATTCCGATTATACCAAGAGTAATCAGAACCTCTGCCAACGTAAATGCTTTTTCACTTTTATACATGTTACTATATCCTTAGTTATCTAACTATATAATTAGATATTACAATTATATCGTTAGATTGTCAACAATTATTCAATATATATTTATGAAATGAAAAATGAATATATATTGCAAAGAGATAATATAAGAAATTTAATAAAACTGCTTACAACCGCAGAAGAGAAAACTTTAACACGATTAAAAATTGATATAAATCACAAATATAATAAAACGGATTCATTAGAAAATCTTACAAATAAGCTTCGTAATAAAACAATAAAAGTTACAGAATTATTGGAAATATTTGATATTCTTGACTATGAGATTATAGTAAGAAAAAAATAATAAAAGATTTTTCCGTTCCAATTTGTAATTCTTTCGGACAATGAAAAATTCCCGTTCCTCTTTTATTTTATTAAAAAAGGAGGGGCCATGAAAAAATTCTTTTAATAATTCTTCTTGGAGCACTGTTTATAATAGGTTCTAAAGCATTTGCAGATGAACACTTTGTGTGGGCGTTTTCGGGTCGGAAAAATTAAGTGTTCCAAAAAAATCAAACTGGAAAACTGGACTTTTATGGTTTGACAGACATTGCAGGAATTTAATTTTTTTGAACTAATAGGGGTGTGTTTCAAATATATCTTGATTTTTTTAGTCGGAATTTGCTAAAAATAAAATTCCTGAACTGGCAAAAAAGTCCGATTACTGTCCGTCAATGTCTAAAACAAGACAGTATCTCAAAACCTTAAAT
>CALUXV010000075.1 GCA_944324835.1 Candidatus Gastranaerophilales bacterium | reverse complement strand
CCACGGTCAACCGCTTCGACCGAGGCAAAGAAACTCTTTAAATCAATGCAAAGATAAAACCTTTCCGCCATTCCGTGAATCAGTATAAACCGAATTCACAGGATGTCAAAAAGGATTGTATGGATAAAGAACCCCGCCCACATGGGGCTATATTTACTTTAAAGATAAATGGATGCAATAGCCTGTACGGTTGAATATTTTTCCAATATTATACAGTGTTTATAGCGCGTTAATGTTTGTTAAGCGTTTCTGAAATTTTTACTGTACGTGGATCTATTTCATTCGCAGGTAGCCCATTCAAGAAAGCCGTCTTATCCGCACCGTCGTACAAAATCCATAGCTGCTCTTTAGCACGTGTGATAGCCACATAAAACAGTCTTTTTTGATCCTTTAGCACCTCATTCGGCGTTTCACCAAAAACTTCGAATAAGGTAGCGTCGGGATGTAATGCGGACATGATCGAAGCATCTGCTTCTAATATAACTACGACATCCGCTTCTTGTCCCTTAACAGAATGTATTGTGCCAATTGAAACCTTTTTCTCAAATTCTTCCCTGCTCATTATCCCCAGTTCAACACAAGTCTCTTTTACCTTAGCCAAGAAAGTCTCTATGCCAACAAACCAAAATGACATATCGTTATTTCTATGAAGTAATTTTATGCTATTTTTATCTTTGTTTTGCTTTATTATCCATACAACAGACTTCAAATATCTAACTGCATTAATTTCTGGTGCCCGTTTATCAGAAACACTCATTTTAGTCTTAAAGATACGATCTGCATCTGCTGTTACATCTATGGCCCGGCGTCTCTCTATGAACACATCGGATATATTTAATGTATTAACGTTACCTGGAGCAGACTTGTGTGCATTAAAGCTTTCTCGAGAATCCATATGTTTTTGCATAAATACTCGTGCATTATCAACAATATTGCTGTTACAACGATAATTTGTATCCAATGTCAGAATATATGCGTATTGAAAATAATTTCTAAAATTATCAAAGTATTTAACGTCCGACCCTGCAAACCTATTTATAGCCTGATATGTATCCCCTACACACATTACATTACAATACGGATTTTTTTGTTTAATCGCATCTATGAAGTCAAAAAACAGTTTAGAAAAATCCTGGAATTCATCTATAAAAATATACTGTTTTTTTGTTATGTTGACTTCTTGGTTATCTTTTATCGATTTTGATGCTTTGTCCATAAGCATATTAAAGTCCATATCATACTGATTATGCTCTTTAATTTTTTGCATATATAATTTATAAATTCTAATTGCAATATCCAAAAACTCTTGTTCTCTGGTGTATTCTGGAACAGATTTAACCTTCTCCTCTAATGCTTCGATATCGTTCAAAAAGCTCTGTTCCGCACGATTTATAAACTGTGCTATCAATTTAGCGAAATCAGGCATATGGCTTTTCCAGACCTGTCGTACCAGGATATCACGTGATAATTTCTCAGTTTTTATTCCCTGTTTATTTAACAGCTCTTTGATTGTATTTTCAAACTCTTCACGTGACTGGGTTGGATTATAACACGTCTCTACTAAACCATTCCAATCCTTAACCTGTTTTGCATACTTATTATAATCTACTGCCGATGGATCAACCCATTCACGAGCATAGAACCATTTTTTCCAATCCATATTAGTTTTATATTCTGAATATTTACCAATATGACCTGCGGCATTTATTTTTTCAATTTCTTCTTCGGTTTCACGCCCCGTAATTCCCCAGTGCTCCCATACTAAATTAGAATCCTTTAACAAAAAATCGGGCTTTATAGATTCTTTTTGAACCAGATATTCTCTTTCATTTTGTTTGGCTATCTCCCATAAGTTACTGGTATAGTACACCGGTTCATACATATATTCAATTCCATGCTCAAACAAGAAATCGCAAATTACTTTTTCTGCCCTAGATTTTACGCAGGTGTTATCCAAGGTTTTATATTCCTGTGCTCTCACCATCTGATAAAAATCATCTTCTGACACAAAGTATTTCTTCTCAATCTTGTGCCCCAACTTTCTACAAACAGAATAAAGCTCTTCTGGGGACACGTTATCAAATACTATATCTTGTATAAACTTACTAAGCTCAGGACCCTGTTCTTTGCTGTCACACAAGATTTTATTATGCCGAACATTATTATACGCAAAGCTATGAAAAGTTGTTGCAACTGCTTTGGTTATAATTTGTTGTCCATCGACCCTAATGCTGGCCAACCGATTATTGATTTCTTTCGCCGCATCTTTATTGAATGCGAACGCAATAATAGAATCAGGATTTATATTACAGATTGCAACCAAATACACAATTTTTGCAACCAAAGTCCCTGTTTTGCCCGAACCAGCCAATGCCTGCACCAGTAAATTTTTATGTTCATCGGCAATAACCATTGCTTGTTTCCTATCAACAACATATATATCGCCATTGGTGTTTTTTGTTACATGGTGCTCGAACCATTCTACAACTTTGTCCGCTATTATGGAGTTTACTTCATTTTTCAATCTAGCCACATCAGGAATATCGATGTTATCCAACTTCTTCAACAATTCAGGTCGCATTATTCTTATTTGGGGTAATTCCAATCCTCGATAATGCGCCATATCTTTTTGAATTTCCTCTGTTAACTTTTTGCCTTCTTCATACTGTCTGACACTTACTTCATTCTGTCTAAATGCAAGCATTTTTTGGCTTGGACGCGAAACCTTATCAATCCTACTGCAAATTGCCTTAAATTCTCTAAAGGATATATCTCCATCGGTATGCCAATGCTGATAAAAATTCTCGATATCTTCATCTATTTGTGCCTTTAATTGCGTCTCTAATACAAAGGCAGTGATATCTAACGATAAAAAATCTAAATGTCGTTGTGCCGGTTCTTTTAACCGCTTGATCATGTCACAAATACCATGAAATATGGATTCATAGTTTAAACTTTGTTGCTTTTTTTCTATACTGGTGACAAGCATTGCGATACGACTGTCAATTTCTATTACCAACCCTCGGTCTTCTACCATTGCCCAGAGCTCTTCTTTTTGCTTTGAGAAGAAAGCAGCATCATTAAGTTGTTCTATTAGTTCACAAATTTTTTGATATTCAGACCAGTAGTACTTAGCTTCCAATGTTGTTCGAAAACCTTCTATTAACTTGGCTATTTTCGTCTGCAGGCACTTTTCTTTTTCGGCAATGACATCCCTGGCCAAGAATTGTAACATTCTTGGGCTCGGCTTCTCTAAGCCTTTTATCAATGTGCATATTCTGCGATATTCCGACAAATCATAGTCAGAAAACGTTCCGTTTTGTACATCCCACACGTACGCAGTTATGTCTAAATCTATTTGTGTCTCTAAATCCATAACAGCACCACCTCATATGAGATATAGTGAAATTAATCCTCTGTTCAAGCTGGGAGAACTTTAGGCCAACACACCTATAAATCAATCGTCTAGGTGAAAACCAAGAAAAAATACGCCTAATAACGAATAACTATAATAGACCAGATCCAGAAGGCTATATAAAGTCTTTTTCTAAACGTATAAAAAAATGGATGATGGATTTTTTGAAAATTCTTATAAAAAATACTGTGATTTTAAGCATTTAAATTTTGTATCTCCTGGAACACTTACAGAAAACATAGACGAATTTACAATTGACTGGTTTGCAGATTTAATGACATTAATAGTTGGCTACTTACAAAAATACAAATTAAACGCCTGTATCATATAACTACAAACGCAAAATGCCAGACACAAAATTCCAGTATGTCAAATCCCTCCAGCCGCAGTTAAGAATAAACCGTTCTTAGTTATTTAGAAGTCCTAAATTAATTGTTTTAAAACTTCTATATTAGTTTGTGTCTGAGAAATATATTTAACTATTTGTTCTTTTATTGCATTCTCAAAACTTAATGCAAGCTTTCCATTATGGCCACCAGTTATTTCATCTGGCATAGGAACTTCTATAATTTTTGTTCTTACATCATTTTCTGATATATCCATACAAAAGTTATGGTTTTCTAAATATATAAATAACTCAAACTTATGCTTTGCTCTTTCTATTCTACCAGGATATCGCATAGAAAAATCTTTAAGAAAATCATTCCAATCATTAAGCGTTATTTTCCTTTCATCTAATTCTGCTTCTTTATCCCTATATTCATTACCTAGAATACTCTTATATACCAGATATGGATGATTTTTAACAATTATAGCATTATGTTTTTTTAGTTTAGAAGTACTCTTACTATTTGTTTTTTCATTTGACGATAAAGCATATTTTTTTAATATTCTTATTAAGTCATAAAAATTTGATTCCTCTAACGATAATTTTTCATCAACTTTTTTCATTTAATCGACCTATTGTAGATACTTATATTAATAAAAATTGTAACCAATCAAAATAAATAAACAATATTAGACTTATAATTAATATATAACGTCAGTCCAGTTGTTTTTAATTACCAAAAATATAGCTTCCCTTAGTTTTGGCTAATCATACTAAATATTTTTATTCCTGCCGCCACCAAGTTCACATATTCGGTGATTTTTTTAATTAACAAATAAAGTTTCATATAAAATAAAAACTGCCTTCTGGGCAGTTTTGTTATTTATTGGTTCTGACCAAATCCATGAGCTTTTCTTTCATATCTTGAACATCCGATCCTGCCATAAGAATGTTGGTTACGCGCCCACCTTCCGATGCATTTATTAATTGATATCTAACATCAATGTCACCCAAGTTCTTTTTTGTTCCATCTTTAGTATTTTCAATAGCAACAGATACACTAGCAGAACAAATAGAACCATTTTCTAGCTCATTATATAAAGTAGTACCCAAACGCAATGGCGAACGCAAAAATTTTTGATAACCAGACACGGAGGTCACCACGATTTTTTGCTTTTGACCTTCTTGCACCCACTCTTCTATAGAATTTCTTACAAATAACGCATTCTCACCACCACAATCTGGCTGATTTGGATGATAAGCAATTTTATGTAAAGAAACTGTGCAAATTAGCAAAAATACTGTAAATATTATTCCAAAAATTATCGATATAGCTTTGTACATATTTTCCCCTCTTTTTGTTTAATTGTAACACGTGATTTTGATAAGTCAGCTTATTTTTGGTTATCCACAATAAGACGCTTTTATAACCGTCTCTGTTATTTCACGCAAAAAGCCCCACTTTTCTTTGACCTTTTTCATCACATCCCCTTACATTTATATAACAAGATAACACTGCAAAAAATGATTATCAACTTGATTTACCGCGGTTTTCATTTTACCTTAATTTCAAAAGGTTATGATATGAAAAAGTGTTTGGATTTTATTGCGGGGACAGAAGAACAA
>CALUXV010000074.1 GCA_944324835.1 Candidatus Gastranaerophilales bacterium | reverse complement strand
GAGAACATAGTAAATAATATATGTACAGGGTGGCAGTTTCCTAAGCTGCCGGCAGCTCTGTAGAAGACTAAACGGTTCTTATCTTTCGGGGTAAGAGCCGTTTTTTAATATGTATAAAATCAATATTAGCAAAATTAATGTTAAATTGATGTTTTCCATATCAGCCCCCTTTCTAGTCGGGAACCAACCCGAAGACTAAACTATAATTGGTGGTAGGTTTCCTTAAGAAAGAGCTGTCTTTTACCCTGTGGAATTATATTACTATAATCCATTCTATTTGTCATATTTCAATACTTATCTGCTTTCCCTTCAATATAATCTCTATACCGTTTGTACTTGTTTGCTTGTGTCAATTCTGCAAGTCTTAGATTGGGATAAATTTTTATCAAACGCAAATTTTATTTTTTTTAGTTTTATAACTAAATATAATTAATTAACGGAGCAAATAGTAATGAACTTTTTAAGTATTAATCAAACATATAAACCGCAATTTTCTCAACCAAATTCTCAGCTAAAATTTAAAGCTAATAAGTTTTAT
Source organism: Candidatus Gastranaerophilales bacterium (assembly GCA_944324835.1). Lineage (GTDB taxonomy): Bacteria > Cyanobacteriota > Vampirovibrionia > Gastranaerophilales > Gastranaerophilaceae > UMGS1585. The sequence continues at coordinate 4,981 of CALUXV010000074.1, read as the reverse complement.
ACATTAGAAGAAGTTAATAAAGCATCAACTGTATCTCCTAAAGAAGTTAAAGAGGGTGTCGAAAAATTAACTAAAAAAATTAGATTTTTAAATGGAATACTTAAAGAAAATGATAAAACAAAACAACCTGTAACTGCAAAAATCGGCGATGCCCTTGTATTCATTGATATGGATAAAACTACAAAAGGAAAAACAAAAATAAATTTGTTTGCAGATACAAAAAGACATATATATGAACCTACGAATATATTTAATCAATTTAAAAAAAATGATAACCCTTATTACATAAGACAAAAATTAAATATAGTTATATCAAATAAAGACGGCAGAATGAGTGAAGGTTCAATAAAACCTTTAGATGGAACTTATACTCATTTTGAAAGAAATAATAAAACGGGGAAACGTAACGCAATTAGTAAATACTTTAGTTTAGTCCCTAATGTAAGAGAATGTTCTGAGCAAAATAAAATAGCAGAGTATTTGGGAGAAGATAAAACTTCTATTACAATAAATAATATATTTTTTAAAATATTTTCCGATTTATCAAAAGTAAAGCCTAATATTAATTTAACTAAGTAAAATAATATGTACATATCTCTTAAAAAAAGATGTAATCCTATGTATCAGAAATAGATATAGAAATTTACACCTTTGCAAATATATGTTAAAGTATATCTATTAGGTTTTGAAATGAAAAAGATTAGTGTTAAATCGATAATAATATTACTTTTGTTACCTGTTATTTATTTTTTATCAGATATACTTGCGCATATATTTGCAAGTTGTGTACTTTTTATATTGCGCTTGATATTGTATAAGTTTCTTCCGATGGCTACAACGATGTATGTAATATCACATCAATTATACAATTTGGTACATTTTTACATGCCGGCAGTAAGAATATCTTATGCGGTTATGACAACTATTTTGATTGTAGAGTTAGTAAGATATTTTAATCACAAATCTAAATATAATGGAGAAGACAGATAAATGTTAAGGATTAAATCATTTTTTAAGAATCCAATAATAGTATTTGGTTTACTATCAATAATTTTAGGCATAGCGATTTTCTTTTTTAATAATCACAGCTTTGTTGTTCCTGATTATTATACAAACAGAAACGCTGCCTGGGAGGCTGCACAAATACCAAATATGGAAATGGCGATAAAAGAAATCAGTCAATACGAGAATCCTAAATATGGGATATTTAACACTTTGTTTCAGATTTTTGGCTGGCTGATTACGTTTTTATTGTTTTCAATTCTGTTTAGAGTTACCAAATTCAAAGATTTTAAACATATATCAGTATTTAGAAAAAAGAGATTTGTGTATCCATGGATAAACTTATCGTATTTGTTGTATTGTTATTGCTGGGTTCCGGCATTTATGTGCGACATAGAAAAATATGTCTATAATTCTGCAAGTGATACAATGGCAATCCCTCTGATGAATACGATATATACACTTGGTTTACTTGCCGTAATTTATTATACGGCAGCGAATTTATTGTATTTTGTCATTTTAAACACAAAAATAAAAAGCCGTTTTTATTCTTTTATTTTACTTCTAGGGGTTGGTTTGACCTTATTAAAAACAATTGCAGCAACAACGTTAAAATTTACTTACTGGCAGATTGGTATAAACTTCTTTTCACTTGTTTGGTTTATTTTATTACTTGCGGGTTTGAAAATTTTAAAAGAGAAAAGAAGATTAGAGGAAATTTAATTATATTTAATTATAGAAATTTTTTTAGTTTGGAGTAGAATAAAATAATTGGTTAAAAATAAGGAGGGTACTATGAAAAAAATATTAACAGCAATATTTACATTGTTATTTGCGGGTAATATGGCTTTCGCATATGATTGTGCAGAAGTTAGGGCTGAGCATATACTTGTCAAAACAAAAGCAGAAGCTCAACAAATAGAAAATATGCTGGATAAAAGAGGTTCTAATTTTGAAGAACTGGCGAAACAGTATTCTCTTTGCCCATCTGGAAAAAACGGCGGGGATTTAGGTTATTTTAAACCTGGTCAAATGGTATTTGAATTTGAAAATGCTGCATTTCATATGGCAATAGGTGAAGTTTCGGAACCTGTTCAGACTCAGTATGGATGGCATATTATAAAAGTTTTAGATAAAAAATAAAATTATTCTGAATAACAATGTAGCGGCAGAATTTCTATTTAATATTCATTTACCCCCAGCGGTGTTCATATTCTTCAACCGCTTTAGCCGCTTCATCTTCTGAATACTTATAAGATGATAAGCTTATCATAATTCTGCCTTCTGATGTTTCAAAGAGTCGTTTCTTAACTTTATAAGGGTAAGTTTCGTTACCTTGAAGGTTTCCGGCATGAATTTCTCGTATAACATCATCTATGTACATTTGCATGTATTGTGGTATTTTAGGATGCCGTTTTATGTATTCAGGTAACGGCATATTTTCTCGGTATCGGTTTCCGCTGGCAGATGTTAAGAGAAAATTCCCTATGGTATTAAGACCACCGTTTGAAGCCGGAATAATATGTTCAATTGAACCTGTCGATGCGATAAAAATACGTCTTACGATTTCTATATGCGATCTTTTTGAATATTTAACAACAAAAGCGTTTTTACTGCTTTCTGATGTCGGAAGAAAAAGAGCTTTATTTTTTATCGAGTTAAAAATTTCACGTTCATTTTCTTTAGGGATAAATTTTTCTAATGATGCAAGATATGTTTTTCGTTTAAATGTATCATGTGAGGAGTGGCTTAGAATTATTTGGCGGCATTCGGTGCTTTTGGCTCTTATTTCGAGTGCGGATTGCGGGGAGAGTCTTTTGGTGAGTCTATCAACATCGTCTAGAACTTCCATTTCTTCAAGTTTTAATTTGATAAGACAATTAGTTTTCAGCATTTTTAAACAATTTTGCAGATTATCATCAGGGTTAGTTGAAGCAAAATCTTTGAATATTGCAAACATCGCTTTTTCTGTCGGTAGCATATTTTTATGATATTTAGAAAGAAGATTAACGGCATCTTGGGCATTTTTACAAAGTGCAAGATTTTTTTCAAACTCTTTTATTTTTTCACTTGGAATAATTTCTATTCCTCGATAGGGACAGGTAATATTCTTGAGTTTTCTAAGAGGTTTTCCGGCAGAAGTTTTTCCTTCATAAGGGATATCGTAATAATAGTGCAAATAATTCTGGGGTGTTATGTGTTTTAAATCTTTTGAGGTCATGGCATCTATTCTTTATTCTGCAACAATATCATGATAGCAGATGTAATTTGTTGCTGCAAGGTATCGGGTGTGATTCTCATTTAGTTCAACTCTTGAATCACGATAAAAAAAATTATATAATTATAATGAAATGTCTTATTACGCAACTTTTTTGAAAAAAATCCCCAAAATGAAACGTTTTCTGGATAATGATTGTTCAGATTATATATATCATTATACAAAACCGGAAAAGCTTCTTAATATAATAGCTAATAAGACTTTACGTTTGTCAAATGTGTTGTTTTTGAACGATAAGGCAGAAATTTCGTATACTTATAGACTTATTGTTGAGTTTATAAAAGAGAATCCCGGTTTAAATGAGGGGCTTTATAATAAATTAATAGAGTATTTTACGAATAAGTATAAACATATAGTTGACGGGTATAACGAACTTTATCAGCAAGAGTATTATACAATTTCGTTTTCAACAGAGCGTGACAATTTAATTCTCTGGAACAATTATTCAAAAGAAAAAACCTATACCGGATATAATTTGGGTTTTGATATAAATGATTTAATGTGTGATATTTATAAAAAACAGTATAATGCAATTTGCGGCTGTATAATTTATGATGAAAAGAAACAAAAATCAATAATAAAAGCTATATTAAAGCATTGGAATAAAAAGTATGAAAGGACTCTTGCCGCACCAAAGTACAAAAAAGCTGCAAGACAGCATAGACTGGATGATATAACTTTTGAATTGATAGATATACTATCTTTGGTGAGTGTATTTTTCAAGAAGAATGAATTCAAAGATGAGAAAGAGTACCGTATTGTTATAGTAAATCATACCCAATTTGGTGAACTTCCCGAGCCGACAAAAGTAATTGAAAAAAACGGTTTGTTCGTTCCGTATGTAGAATATAAATTCCCCAAACGGGCATTAAAATCAATTAATATTGGGCCGACGATGAATGAAAGTATATTTTATACAAGTACAAACCGTATGCTTTTAAATTTCGGGTATGACAAAGTAGATGTCAGCTGGTCTAAGATTCCTTTGAGGTATTAGATTTATTTTTATAATAATTATATAGTTTTTCTAATCCTTCTTCTATAGGTGTGAATTCTTGTTTATAATATTTTAGTAAACGATGGTTATTACCTGTAAATTCTCGTCCTTTACCATGAATATTTATTCTGATGTCTTTTGCACTGATATCTCGGATTATTTCAGCAATTCTTTTAAGCGAAACACTTTGTGTCGGAGTTAGATTAATTACATTCTCTTCAGGTATGTTATGTATAAAATATTCTATAATTTTGCACAAATCTTCAATCCATAGATAATCCCAGATACAATCATTATTTATTTCAATAGTTTCATTTTTAAGCGCTTGATAAATTGCATAAATAGGAAATTTTGTTTCTCTTGTTTGGTATCCGTAACATCCGAATATATTTAAACACAAAATGTCATCTCTGTTTTTTACTAATTCCCAAATTTTTAGTTTTGATAGTGCATATAAATCTTTAGGAACAAATTTCCCAATATCTTCTTCTTTAACTTTATGCAGATTTTGACTCCAATCGTACATAGCGCCAGAACCAAATACAATCATTCTGGTTGATTCATTTTTTGCTGTAATCAGGTTATTAACCATTGCAAGATTTTCATCAACTGTTGAGGATTTATCTTCAACACCTCTAATTCCGCCGACAGTTGCACAATGGATGATAAAATCAATTTTGTTATTATTAAAATACTCTTTTACT
>CALUXV010000073.1 GCA_944324835.1 Candidatus Gastranaerophilales bacterium | reverse complement strand
AATTTACCGCAACCTACATCTAAATTCGTTAACGGTAGACTAAAGTCTACCCTACTACTTCTTTTTTGTTTATGTGATTGAATCAATATTTTCTGTTAATTTTTGTATTGATAAACTTTACTATTTATACAGTACGAGTTCGGGATGACAGAAAAACGGTCATTCTGAGCGTATGCGAAGAATCTCTTTTTACCAAGTGATTAAGTGACTGGGTGATTAGTCATCTATACATCATTACATTCCTCATAATGACTGGGCTTTCCTCACTATTTACTAAATCACCTTTAACCTGTTATCTTCTTTAAATCATCAACAGGATGATTGGCCGGTATAATATCATAATATTTTGTTAAAATATCTATTAATGCAGGGTTAAGCATTATAGGGGAACATTTACTTAAAAATATATGTTTCAAACCTATATCCTTTAACCGGATAATATTTGAAATTATATGCTTATCACATTTTGAAATAAATATTGAAATATCGATTCCGGAATTTTTGAACTCGGATATTAGAATATCCAGTATGTAATATATAATAGAAAAATTTGCCGAATCATCAATATAGAAAATATTATCTTTTTCTTTTGAATATGAAAAACTAATCACAAAAATATCATCCGGTATATTTTTCAGCATATTTTCATAATACATCTTATTTTTGTGGTTATAAGTTTCCGGAGCAAATATAATAATATGCTTATATTTATCTTTATTATTAAATAAATATGTCAATTTTTCTTTAATTGCGGCTTTTGAATACCCTATTTTTACCGGTTCTTTTTCTTTTCCCCGTTTGAAACCTTTGGCTTGATTAGCTGATTCAACTAATTTTGAATAATCGTTATTTTCGATTTTAATTGCACCTTTAGGAACAAAAAAATCCGTTGTAAAAAGTCTGCCTCTATACAAATACTCAACACTTTCCGCTGCAAATTTTGTAATAAGTATTCCGCCCGGGAAAGTTGCAAAATCTAAAAGACAATTTTCAACACCAATCCCAAAATGTCCTCTCAAATGTTCATATTCATGAAATTTAGGATAAGCATGAGCTTGAATCATTTCACCATGGGTATATATATCAATATTTTTATCTTTTGTATATTCCAACAAATCTTCAAGTTCTCTTAAACTGCTTCCGGCAACAAGAATCGCTTTATTAGGCCGTGTTGAAAAGGATACTTCATATTCTCTCTCCTCTCCGTAACGTTCTGACTTTAACTCTTGAATTCTTTTATATATTTTATTATCTATATTAGCACTTTTTTTAATTTCATCGAGAATCTCTTCTAAATCACCATCCGGAAAATTTAAAAAGTTTAAAAGTATTAGTATTTGATAAAATCCATCATCGGCAAGTTCTTCATTTTCAGAATAACTCTTAATTTCAATTATATTTATACATAAACTTTTTATAATAAACGATATAACCTCTAGCAGATTTTTTCTCTCTGGTGATAAGTGTTCTACTCTATTGGTATACTCTTTTTCTCCTTGTTGAATAAGTGACGTAATATCATCAATTTTTTCATCAAGTTTAATATTTGTTTGTATAAATTTTGACTGAATATCTTTTTCCTTACATATTTTAAGATAAGTATTTTTTGAATCAATCGTTAAAGTTTTTATTTTTAAAATTATTTCTGAAAACTGTTTATTTTGATATTCCATATTAGCCATAAGCGTAGAAATCGTTTCCAGAATAACTTTTACTGCATCTTTGTTGTGCCCGCCGAAACTTTTTAATTCAATTGTGTAAAATGCAAGCAATTTCAAATACATTATAAGTATTTCTTGCAAAGAAGATGTTCTTGGGCCAATTGAACATATTCCCTTTGATACGCAGCTGTCATATTGATAATCTTCATAATAATTATAAAACATAGTAATAGTATTATGTATGCAAAACACATTCTGCATATTCTCTAATTGTTCAATAAAAAACAGACTGTCCGATTAGACAGCCTGTTTAATTATTATAATATTTAACATTCAATTAAACATTTACAAGTTTGCTTGATTGTTCCAGCTTTAAAGTAACTGTTGTAATATCACAAACAGAATCCGGTCCAAAATATTGAATAGCACCAGGGAATAAGTATCTGTCATTTAATGCCCAGTCTTCTCTGTTTTGTTCAAGTTTTTTGAACACAGGGCCGTCAAGTTCAACTAATGCTTTTTTGATAACCGGTTTCATTTCACCGTGTCTGCGTTCCATGTTCATCATCATAGTAAGAGGAACACCGCCAGCAATCCATTTGTCTGCTGTTTCTGTCAAGTTTCTTACTGATGATAAATATCCTGTTAAACCAAATGAGATTAATGCGAATGCATTAAATCCTAATGAATAACAGTAATCCGCATCAAAGTTTGAAGGGAACGCACATCTTCCTTCATATCCAAAGAAGTGTGCCTGAGCATTGAATTTACCAATATACTTACCTTCAAGCTTCATTTGTTCAAGTCTTTCAAAAATCATTTCAATTAGAAGTTTTTCTGTTTCAATCTTAGATACTTGAACATTTCCGTGAGGGTCACGGTCAGCAAGTAGTTGTGTTTTTATTAATGCAGGAAGTGAGTTATAAACTTTTGCATTATCTGTAGATAATCTGTTTTCTACAATTGCAAATTTTTCACGAATGGTTGATGCATTAACAAAATCAGGGTCATTTTCAAGTTCTGCCATGATATCATTAAGATTTGCAATCATTGATTTCATTTCTGGAATAAATTCAATTAAACCTTCCGGAATAACTGCAATACCAAAGTTTTTGCCCATATCCGCACGTTTTGCAATTATATCAACCATATAATCAATAACAGATGATAAAGACATAGATTTTGTTTCAACTTCTTCTGAAATTAATGTAATATTTGGTTGAGTTTGAAGCGCTGCTTCTAATGCTACGTGAGAAGCACTTCTGCCCATGATTTTGATAAAGTGCCAGTATTTTTTTGCAGAATTTGCATCTCTTTCAATATTACCGATTAATTCTGCATAAGTTTTTGTAGCAGTATCAAAACCGAAAGAAATTTCAATTTGTTCGTTCTTCAAATCACCGTCGATAGTTTTAGGACATCCGATAACTTGAATACCTGCATTATTTTTTACAAACCATTCAGCAAGCAATGCTGCATTTGTATTTGAATCATCTCCGCCGATTATTACAACAGCAGAAATACCTAATTTTTGACAAACTGCTAATGATTTTTGGAATTGTTCTTCTGTTTCAAGCTTTGTTCTGCCTGAACCAATAATATCAAATCCGCCGGTATTTCTGTATTCATCAATAAATTCGTCTGTAAATTCTACATATTTACCATCAATAATTCCTGATGGCCCGCCTAAAAATCCATACAATTTGCTATTTGGATTAGATTGTTTTAAAGCATCGTATAAACCTGCAATAACGTTGTGTCCGCCAGGAGCTTGTCCGCCTGATAAAATAACACCAACATTTCTTGCTTCTAATGATTTTGATTCACTTGAAGATGAAAATGTAACAACAGGTTTACCGTAAGTATTCTTAAATAATTCTTTGATTTCAGCCTGATTTGCTACTGATTCAGTAGCTGAACCTTCTTTATAAATTAGATTACTAATTCCGCCTGCCAATGAAGAAGGTAATTTTGGCTGGTATTTAAGTCTTTCTTCTTGTAATGGTGATAAATTTTTCATTGTCGCCTTCCTTTATCTATAAAAAGTGTAACGTAATTAATACAAATATTATATCTCAACAATAATAATTTACTACATTTAAATCATATTTATTATTTAAAACTATGTTAAACTAAAATAGTCATGGCAGAAAAATACGATTTAATATTCAGTTTAGGAACATTTCCTTTAGTATCATCATTACTAAAAGATTTGCAGCTGCAAATCTTTGATTTTCCATTTGATAACGTAATAGGTGCTGACTTTTTCACACGAATGAGTCTATTATTACTTGATTGCAATGATTTTATGGAGAAAAAGAATATTATTGCTCAAGAAAATACACCTGTAGAAGGTATTACACAATATAAAGATATACACACAGGATTTATTTATCCCAACGATTTTAATCCTAAAATTCCAGTAGAAAATAATTACCCTACAGTAAAAGCGAACTATGACAAATATATCAAAAATCTTCGGATTTGTATCGGAGCTGCAAAAAAAATTCTCCTTGTGTATGTTGAAAATCCTCAAATCAAAGAAGATGAAGCAGATAATGCATCATTAATTCTTGAAGCCTGCCAACGGTTTAGAGATAAATATCCTAAAAAAAATATAAAAATTTTATATATTAGAAACAATAATGATTTAGAAAATATGAAAGTTATAGAACTTGAAAAAAATGCAGAAAAAATAGAATTCAATTTTTATCGCAAATTTTCTGATGCAACAGCACCTATTATTGAACCATCAATGCTTGCTATGGTTTTCTCTGATATAAAATTGAAAACCAATTGGAGAATGAAGAAAATATTATTCTACCAGAAAATTTTAAAATCTATTATTGAATTTAAACGAAATCTTCACTAGATTTTTTTCATTTCTGATATTTTAGGATCAAGCAATCTTCTGCCAACCTGTTCAAAATTTACAGAACATAACTTTCTTTCACCATAATTAATTATTTTCTCAACAATCCCGCGTCCAAATTCAGCATGTTCAATTCTATCTCCCTGTTGTATGTTATCACTCTCTACAACATCTTCATCTGGAATTTCTGCAGAATATACAGGAACTATAGGAGTTTGTGAAGTTTTTGTTTCTAACTTATCATCTTGTTTTTTAGAAGTTGGTTTTTCAATCTGTTCTTCAACCGGATCCGGTTTATTTGCTTCTTCTTCCGCAATTCTTTGCGCATCTTCCATAAGAATTTGTTCTGTAATAGAAGGTTGACGAGTTTCTTGCTGAGGTTTTTCGACTTCTGTTTTCTTGACAGAACTTTCTGTTTCTACAGTTTCCGTTTCAACAGGTTCTGTTGATTCAGGTTCAGATTCAGATACGTGATTCAATTCAGATTCAGCCTCTGATTCTTGAAGCACATACTCTCCCTGCTCCTCCGGTTCTTCTTGTTCTGATTGTAATTCTTCTGTAATATCTTCACCGATTTCAGTTTTTACATCCTGTACCGGTTCAGGATTCTGAAAATCTTCAATATTTTCAGCTACTGATTCATAATCCTCGATTGGATTTTTTTTTTCTTCTTCCAAAGATTCTATCATATCTAAATCAGCATCTGTCAATTCAGTGTCATCTTCTTCAGACATATTTCCCTTGAATAAATCACTTGGATCAAGAGATTGTTCTTCTTTTACTTCTTCTTGTTCTAAAAGCGGAGGTACCGCAATAGCTTCAGGAATTTCATCATCATTTATATCTATAGAAAGGCCCATTAACTCTTTTTGTACTTCATATGCCATATTTTCTAAATTAGCATCTTCTTTTGGAGCAGATTTTATTTGAACCTCTTCTACTACGGGCTCTTCTTCTGCAATCTCTTCAACCGGTTCTTCCATCACAGGTTCTTCCAATATATTTTGTATAGCCTCTTCCATTACCGGCTCTTCTTCTGCAAT
>CALUXV010000072.1 GCA_944324835.1 Candidatus Gastranaerophilales bacterium | reverse complement strand
GACGGGGAAAGCTATACCAAAGAAGAACTGGATAACGGTGTAAATTCCGGAGATTTAATCTATGTAAAATCTTATACCCGCTCTGACGGTACAAAAGTTAGCGGATATTACCGCAGAAAAGGATAACGTACGTGGAGCAAAACCACATTTTTGCGACCGGCCGAATAATTCAATACAAAAGTTAGCGGATATTAATTGTAAATAACTGGTGCTACGACTGTTTTGATTAAAGAAATTTAATTAGGCATACTCTTTTCTTTATTTTTTATTTCTCTCTATTCCTTTACGTGTAATTCCGGGATTGTCTTTTACTTGTTTTCAGCAATCCCGTTTTTTTATTTTTGAAAGGAGGTTTATGGATGTTCGAATTCCTGCAGATGATAATTTTGATTTCTATGCCTGCAGAAAACTTTATAAAAAAAATCAAAAATTAATCGGTGATAATGCATCGTTTAAACAAATTATTCAAAATACATTCTTTTTTTCGTTTTATGAGAACAAAACTCTTGTCGGGTGCATTTATGTTTATGAAAAAGATGGGAAAACCTTCTTAAACGGTTTTGCAAAAAGAGGGTTTCATCTCTTTAATATTAACGCACTGAAAAAAATATTTAACTGGTTTAAATCAGATATTTACGCTGAATCCAAACACAAAACAGCAATATTACTGCTTTTAAGATGCGGATTCAAAAGAATATCTGATAATCTATTCGTTTACTACAATAATATGAAAGGAAATTAATATGGGCGGAAAATCTAATACTACAACTACTCAAAAGACAACTCTTGGGAATACAACTACAACAAATCCTTATGTTACATCTACTACAAATAACAAAGGTACTACTTCTAATTTTCAAAAAGGGACGGCATTTGATACAATCTATAATAATGTTAATCAAAATATCGGGAATTTATTAAACGAATATTTGAATCCAACATTGAATTCAACTACTAACCAAGCAAAACTTAATAGTTTTCAAAGTAATTTGAATTCGCAAATGCGTAATAATCTTGAAAATAATATTATTAATCCTTTAACTCAAAGAAATATGATTCGTTCCAGTCAAGCTACCGATATGTACAATAATGCTAACAATCAAGCGGTTCAGCAAACAGCAAACTTTATGAATGAATTACTGGCTAATTCACAGGCTGAAACGGCTAATGTTATTAATAATCTACTTAATGCATATTTGCAAGGTTACAATGTTCTCAACAACAACCAGGCACAATCTCTCAATACAAGTCAATCTAATGCATCAAAAACTCAAACTTCATCTACCGCCAATAAAGATTCATTATTAAGCTGGATGAACTTTTTTAATAATTGGAGACAAACAGATGCCAATATTGCATCTTCTATTATGGGTTCTATGAAAAAATAATTATCTGCTATTTTTGTATAGGATATTACCAAATTTTTGGTAAGTTGTTCCATCTGATGAATATGTTGTATCTCCGAAATTTTGGTAAGTTTTGCCGTCAGAACGGTATGTTGTATTTCCAAATCGTTGGTAAGTCTTGCCATCTGATCTGTATACGGTGTTACCAAATTTTTGGTATGTTGTGCCGTCAGATGAATAAACCGTATTTCCAAATTTTTGATACGTTTTGCCATCAGATGAATATACAGTATTACCGAATTGTTGATATGTTGTAGTTCGAGAAAATCCAATTGTATTTGATAAAGTGGTAAAGATGATAAATAACAAAAATATTTTATAATGTTTTTTCATGGCAAAATCTCCTTTATCTATAATATATCACATTATATAACAAAACGTTTAATATATTTACCAAAGAGACTATTATGAAAAAAACAAAAAAAATACAAAATATAGAAGATATTGACAAAGTTGAGATTAATTGCAGGCATGTTAATCTATTTAACACTGCTCTTGATTCTGTCGAAATTCTCTTGAATAATTTTTTGGCAGAAATAAAAAACTATAATGAAAATCCTCTGGAGCTTTCTAAAAATTTGATTGCTACTCTGGATTTTCTTATTTCTGCCATTGGGAAAATCCAAAAAGGTCAAAGGCTTGCTCTTAACCTTGATAAAGATATTCCGCTACAGGATACTGAACCTCAAATTAATATTATTGAGGGGGTCGATTTTAAGAAAATTTAATGAAAGGATTTGATATGTCATTTGAATACATCATTGAAAAAGATAATACTTCTAAAACTCTATCTAAAGAAAATGAAAATAGTTTAGTTAAAATGATTTCTGACGATTTTAAAACATTTAATGATAAACGTTCTACATCTCTTGATAAAGCTAATACTTTAATTGATGAAATTTTCTTTAAAAAAAGTTTTATTAACAAATCTTCTGATAAAAATACAAATTGGAAATCTAAAATTAAAATGTGTAAAGTTTTTATGCTTTATCAAACGCTAAAAGCGTTTATCTGGCGAAATGTTTATTCTAACGTTAATTCCATGTTTGATGTATCCGGTGAAAATCAGGATAGTGACAACGATTCTAATAAACAAAAAGCTATGCTTGTTGATATTTTAGAAAAAATGAATTATCAGAAAACCTGCGATACCGTTATTGATAACGCTCTTTTGTATGGAGAACTGATATCATTTACTGCATGGAAGAAAAAATATGAAGAATACAGGCGGCCGATTGATTTCTTTAAAAATTTATTTTCCGGAAATATCGAAAAATTACCGAAAATTCTTGAAGCAATTAAACAGGGGAAAAATTTTTGGACTGATACAAGAAAAATATACGACAATCCATATATTTATCCTGTAAACCCTGCAAATCTTGTTTTTGATATTTCTCAAAAAGATAACTGGGATGAGTGCCCGAAGATTTATCGTTCGTTTAAAACTCCGCAAGAAATTATTAACAACCAACTATATAAAGTTGATAAAGCTACTGCAGAGGCAATTAAAAGTATTGTTAAATCTTCTAAAGATACAAGCGGTATAAATAAAGATATCAAAAGGCTTTTTGATGACGTTACTGACGGTGAAACCATAGAAATTCTTGAACATTGGGGTGATTTGAAACTTCCTGACGGAACTCTTCTTAAAAACTGGCATGCGGTTGTGGTTGCAAGAAAATTCCTCGTTAGATTCCAAAAAAATGAAAGTATCATAAATCCGTTTACATACGGAACTTTTCTGCTGGATCCTGAAACAAAAAGAGGGATAAGTCCCCTATACTCTATTCTTTCTATTGCTCATGCTCAGGAGGATTTGTTCAACAGAACTCTTAATATGCAAGCCTTGTCTGAAAATCCGCCGCTTTTGGCTCCGGAAGGATTTTTCTCACAAGAAGAAATTAACCTCTATCCGGGAAAAATTATTGAATACGGTGATAATCTTTCTCCAACGGCTGCGTTTAAACAGCTGCAGTTTGAACATACTGTATTTCTTAATGATATTACATTCTTAGATAGTCTTATGTCGGAAGTATCCGGAATTTATCCAAGTATGATTGGTACGGAAGAAGCTTCTACCAAAACGGCAACGGAAATAACAACAAAAACTCAAGGTCAAATGACAAGGTTATCTATGCTTTTGGATATTATTAACCAATACTTGATTATTCCTGATGTGAAAAATGTTGCAAAACTCTGTGCAGATTTTAAATCAGGGATTGAAACAGTATTTGTTAATAAAAACAACCAAAAAGAAATGATTGAAGTTGATGATACCATAAGGCAAGCGGATTACAAATATACATATGCTGATAGAACTATGATTAATGAAAAATCATCAAAAGCGGATTTGTTGATTCAAGCAATTGATAAGTTCTCTCAAAAAATATCTCTCGACTTGCCTGAAATATTTATATGGTATTTTGAGCAAAAAGGTGTTGAAAATCCTGAAAGGTTTCTGGGACAGCAGGCTCAATTGATGGGACAAACAAATCCTGTAAATCCAGTGCAAATGATAGCTGCTGCATCAGCCCTGCAACAACAAAATCCTTCGGGTGTAAATACTGCTCAAAATACTATTCAACAACCTACTCAAGAACAGCAGTAATGCTGTTCTTGAATTATTGAAACTGATTAATACATTATAGGAGATTTATTATGGTTAGAAAAAATGAATGTGCGGGCACTTATAAAGTGTCCGGGTATGTGCGTGAGGACGGTTGAATTTTCGGTAGGGCGACGCCGCAAAGCGGCTAGCCCGTAACGTGGAGCAAAACCACGCTTTTGCGACCAGCCGAATAATTCAATTACGAAAGTTGATTCTTATTGGAGAACCTGCGGTGCTAAGCACGAAGGTAATAACATCCCATCAGAAAAACATTCACGTTCGGAAAGTGCCGGCATGACCGGTAGGGCAGCGGAGATAGATTTAAATCTAAATGATAGAGTAAAATATTATAATAATATTTTGTCTGCCGATATACAGGAAAGATTAACATCTGAAAAATTAGCTGATTTGCAAAGTAAAATAATGTCAGAACAATTTATGAAAATATTAGATGTAACTAATAAAAATATAGCATTTCCTTATGATTTTTTAAAGTATTATAGAATTTCATTAGATATTGATAATCAAAAAAAGTTTGATAAAACAAATTCGTATGTAAAGTTTGGACAAATTGAAGATAGTAATATAAAAGATTTTATTCAATCTCATTATAAACAACAAAATATAACTGATTCTACAAATGTAGTCATTGTTCAGTATAATACATCGTTAATGAATAACTTAATTAATTCTAATGAATTTATTAATGCTATTGCTAAAGAAGAAGATAATATAAGAAATAAAATTTATAAAAATAATTCTTTTTCTATATCTTTTAAGGATGATTTAAATTTGGCTTTAACTATAGGAAAGTGTAATATTTATAATCCTTGTTTTCATAAAGATGATACATTTACTGCAACATTAGTAGATTATTATGATTTTGAATATTTAAAATATGCACCTTCAATAAAAAAGGCAATATTAAATGCAATAAATAACAATGCTGTAATACAGCAAGAAAATGGTGATTTAACTAATTTTGTATTAATTATTCCGATAATTTTATTTAAAAACAGTGATCTTTAACTTATCCTAAAATAATTTTGCTTAAAATTTTAAAATACATTGAATGAATAAAGTTAAAAATAATCGGGACTATGTTAGTAATAATTATTGTGTAAATAGGTATAAATGAGCATATTATTCCAACTAGCCAAATAAAATGGAATATCGGGTTTTGGAGTAAAAAATTATCAGGTATTTTACAATTTCTGAAAAAAATTGTTTCTATCAAAAAAGTGATAATAAATGGTATATAAAGGTACAACGAGAATATTAGGATGTACATAAATATACATATAAACATTACAAAACCTTCTTTGGCTGAAACAATAATTAGCAACAGTAAAATTAATCCTGCTAATGCTAAACAGTGCGACCAAAGATGAACCTTGGTCGCACAAAGTTTTTTGTATAAGTTGTTTAGTTTTTGTTTAATATCAATCACAATATAATTATAACTTGTTATGATAATATGTCATTAATATATTTACGTTTATTAAAGTGATTAGGTGACTAAGTGATTAAGTGACTAGGGGTAAATGATTAAATTGAAATTGTGTTGCCATGATTTTCGAGAATAGGTGGTAATGAAGAGGTTAGATTTTATGGTGGCCATGCTATCGCTTTGCCCACCCTACTAACTTCTATTAATAATAATGCTTATATTCAGCAACAATCAGGTAAATTAACGAATTATATTATTATAGTTCCTATTTTGCTATTTTTTAATGATTATTTATAATATGCTTATTATAAATAAAATTGATATTAAATATAATGATATTCC
>CALUXV010000071.1 GCA_944324835.1 Candidatus Gastranaerophilales bacterium | reverse complement strand
AGGTAGGAATTTGAACTATTATGCAGTTTGACAAAATCATAGTCTGCTTGAAGTTTGTTGACAGCTTTACGGCGAAACTCTTGCCATTTGCGGATTAAATCAAGTTTTGCAAGTGCATTTTGTTTTGCCTTCTCAGGGGTGTATTTGATTGTCTCAACTTGGTTTTCCATTGTCTCAAAATCCTTGTAATGCTTTGTGCAACACATTCATCACTCGTTTTGAGACAGAAGTCAAGTGGGGAATTGATTATATTTATAATATGATTACTGAAAAATGAGGAACTTTATATGAACAGCATTATAAATAATTTATGGAATAGCAATGATTATAAAAAATAGGAAAAATATTTGAATAAATATAATGATACCATTATGCTAAATCATATAGAATTCAAAAAAATGGAATCATTATATGTTAACCCCATAAAAAATATGTCAGAATTTAAATTTTATAAATTTTTATATGATTAATTATAAATTATAAATTAATAACCTGTATTTTTTATTAACCAATCTGGGTTAGGCTTATATCCTTCTGTTATTGCACTATTATAAAAACTTGTTATTGTTTTAATTGCCGTCTCAAGTGCAATTTCTTCTGTCACAGCAAAATTATGACTTGTTGTGTATGGAGCAATTTGAGTTGGAGTTTGAATAAAATAATTTGTTTGGAAGCAAATATCTTCTCTATCAAAATACTGATAAAGTTTGATTTTAATTTCAATTTCTGGAATATCGGGTAACCTAAAAGAATATTCACCCAGTATTTGTTTTAGTTCTATAACTGTATTTTTATCATATGTAAGTTTCTTTGTGTTCATTTTTATTCCCTTTTATACTTTGCAAAAATATTAAATTATTATCATTATTCTTTATTATCAAACATAAACTTCAATAAATCTTCTATTTGTAAGGCTATTTCTTGCCAGCATTTAAAGGCTTCGGAATTGTTGGAATCCGCATTTAATAGTCTATCCCGTTCTTGAGATAATTTGACTAGTTTCCATATTTCTTGCATTGGTCTTTTATCAAAAGCAAATGCTCTAACCATATAATTTCCAAGTTCAGTTTTAGCAATAATATCACCATTAAACGTCCGTTCCAAATGTTCATCGTATTCCTCTAATATTGGATCAACGAATCCTTCTTTTTCATTATGAGAAATATTAGCATCATGTGTTGGCCACTTATTATGCTTTTTTCTATTGCATTGATAACAAGAATATACTAAATTGTTATAATCATTAATCCTGCTTGCATCTATACTTTGTGGAACAAAATGATCAATTTCAAATGCATTTTTAGAAATATTTACTGTTTTCCCACAATATCCACAAGTATCTTGAAAATCTATTCGCAGGTCATTTTCATAATCTCTATAATTATTTTTAGGTTTGACATTAGTCCTTCTTGATAATTTTTTATCTCCATGTATCCTAGTCATTCTTTTTCTTCTCCAACGATACACATTGAGTTGCAAGTTCTAAAATCTTATCAATTTTATCAGATATTTCAGATTTAAATATTTCGCTAGGCAAATCATCCATTCTGTTATAGGCTTTTAAAACAGAATATAAGTTGAGAAGAGATTCTTCTTCATTAGTTGTAATAGTTTTCTCTCTTTTTTTTACTAGTAGTATGTTGAAATCATTCTCTATATTAACTAATCTTTTATTAAAAACTTTTGTAGCTTGTTTTAGTTCCTCACCAAAAGTTGTAAGACCTTCAACACTACTTAAAATACTTCTATCTTTAATTAAAATAGAACTTACAAGATTTTCTGAAATTGAATCACAAGGATAGTTCGTTAATATAATACATACTAAGTCGGGGAGTTTTTTATTCAAAAACTCAAGCAATTCCGTTCCATTAAATGTATATTGGTCTGATAACTTAAAATCCGCAATAAAACATTCTATTTTGTTTTCTAGTATCCAATTATAAACATCTTGCTTTGTTGAACAATTTTCCACAAGTTTTAGTGTTACATAATTTTCAAGTAACTCTGCATAATCCTTAAAAGCACTAGAATCATCATCGATGTATCCTATATTGTATTCACACATTATTTAAAAACTCCTTTTAAATTAATATTTACTATGAAGCCTGTTTCACGTTCTTTGTTTTGTGATAAATCAACATCACCATAATACTCTTTTACTGTTTTATTCACAATCCACATTCCCATTCCTGTTCCAATAAGGTTACTATTTGCATCACGCTTACTAGTTTCAAAAGGCTCTAAAATTAAATTTGGATTTTTTTTGTATTTTTCAGATAATCCTTTTCCGTTATCTTCATATAATAATCTTAATTCATTATTTTCTTGTGTTAAATTAATATTAATTGTTTTATTTTTAATTGCAGCATATTCAAAAGAATTGATACTATTTGTTATTAAATTACTAATGATACTTTCTATGTCATATGGAAAGCATTTAAAATTTGTTTCCACAACATTCAAACTTATTTGAACATTTTTCTCACTCAAAACTTCTTGCCAAGATTCAATAAAATCTTCAAACAGCTTCTTCATTGGTATATAGGTCATTTTACGTTTGTCTCTTTTAACCATTTCAATAGTTACAGTAAACCAAGAATTAAATTTCTTTTGCAAATCTAAGGCTTCTTCTAATTTTTGCTTGATATGTTCTTCTGATTTTCCTTTTTCTAATGCTTGTTGTGCTGTTAAAATTTTAATATTTAATTTATGAACAACATCTTTAATTTCATGAATATATGAATTTGTTACAATACCAGTTGTTGCTAAGGTTCTTAGTAGTCGATTTTCATCTTCAAGATCTTTTATTTGTTCCTGCTTGGTATCTATAACTGCTTTTGCTTTTTTTGCATCAATTAAAGTCTTTTTTTGTTGTCCTTTGTTATTTGATTTATTATTTGCAGATTTTTCATTTATTTCATCTTCATAAATTTCAATAGGATGAGTATCGTCATAATATTGTCGTAATATACGGCAGACATATTGACGATCTTTTTCTATTTCTTGTATTACAAAAATTAAAAATTCCCTAAAATATGCAAACTCTTTTGTTTCAACAATGCCTTCTCTATTGGATTGGTCTGGAAGATTGATATTTAAACGAGAAATATGAACAGCACCTAACATTTGATCTGCCGCAACACGCCATGCCCCAGTTGGGTGAGATATTGCAGCAGGAGATTTAGATTTACGATTAGACAATAAAAGCCAATCAAAAGTCGTTGTTTTTGGCTCCCCATAAGGCCTTACTCTAAAATTATCTCGATAAATTTTTATTCCGCCAAAGGTGTCTCTTGTATCTCGCCTTGAAGAAATATCCTTATAAAAATACTTTTCCTTTTCATCTTTCGTATTGGATAACTTTGCAAAATATAAAGTTCCTTTAAAAGGACCAATTGTATTTATATCTATATCAGATAAAATTTCATTAAATACATAATTTTTTTCTATTGGTTTACCCTTAAAATATTCAGCGTCTTTTGAGGTGAAATATGGTTCTCTTACAACTTCATTAAATTTGTTCCCAAAATCAAATTCATCTCTTTTTATTAAAATCCTAGTATTGCCACTTTCATCTACATTAAAGTCTATTTTATAATCATACGAATAATCATTACTATTTACAGTAATCTTAGATTCTTCTAATTTTGAATTTTCAGAAAATACATATAACTGAAAAATATTATCAATTTCTGGTGGAATTAATGTGGCTAAACTCTTTTTTATATCTTCAATTAATGTAGTTGTCCAAGTATCTCTTAAATTTTGTAACTTGAATATTGTACCACTATCATGACATTTTGCTTTAATTAATGACTTTAAATCATTATTCAAAATTTCATTTGTATAATTACAAAAATCGATATTCGTTATTTCAAAATCAGCTCCAACATCTGTAATTTTTGTTCCAGAATTAAAATCTGACCAATTAACAGACCATAAAACAGATTCTGTCTTTGTTTTTGACAACATTTTACAATTATCAGCAATACGATCTAGAGCGAATCTACCAATTCCTTTTGCACCAGTTTGTATTCTTCCAGAATGAAGTTTATAATTCTCTTTTTTTGATGAATATCCAATTGTCATCCAGTTACTATGAATGGTTTCTGAGGTCATACCAGAGCCATTATCTATTAAATAAAACATATTAGTTGATTTTTCATAATATAAAATACAAGTATTAGCATCAGCATCATATGCATTTTTTACTAATTCTAATATTGCACCATCCAACTTCGATACGTTTTCTCTCCCTATAAGCCTTGCTGTATTAGCATCTACATTAAAAGGAATTTTCATACAGCAACCTCCTCATTTAGTTCAAAATTATTAACATCTTTTGGGGTAATACGTAAGGATTTCCCACTGGCTTGTATTCCTATATTATTAACATACTCTATAAAATCTTTACTATTAAGAATTTGCTTAGCCTGCTCCAGAGATGTTCCATTTTTAGATGTAATATATATTCCTGAATAAGGAATATCTTCTTTAGAAAGTTCATATACTTTTATATTATCAGTTACAACTGTTGATATTAAAAGTTTTTCTTGGTTTAAGTGAGACAAAGCTTGGCTTCGCCCGTATTCAAACCATTCCGCAGATATATCTTTGTTACGTTTTTCTAATTTATCCTTAAAGGTTTTTAAATGCTGGACTGCCACAGGATATTTTTCTTCAAATTCTTCAGGTTTATATTTCATCAATTTTCCGTTTTTGTAATAATATGGAAATATTATGTATTCTTCTATACCATATGCAAGATTTCGTGGGCTTTTAGCAGGTCTTGTAACCTCTTCTTCAATATTACACTTTGAAGTAATATTTGCATCAGGCCTTATAATAAAAGCTTGGTTTAATAATGTAGCAATAGAAATTTGAGCATTAAAAAAATCTCCAAATTTTAGCTTTGTATTTTTATTTTTTGATTCTTCAACTTTAAATACCCATTTTTGATTTAAAGAAGTTTTTAGAATTTTTATACTAGTTTTATCATCCTCATTTCTATACAAAATTTGTTTTCTGTTTTTGCCTTTTTCGCAAACCAAAATCGATGTTGCGACTAAAGCTTTTGAGAACACTTTTTCTGTTTTAAAATCGTATATTTTACTGACTGAAGGAAGAATAAACTCTCTAAGTTTTTCTGCAAAAACATTCTTAAAAATACTACTTGGTATAAGATAAGAGAGCTTACCATTATCAGATAAGCAGTTCAGACTTTTTTCAATAAAAGCATAACAATAGTCAAATTTCCCTTTAGAACATGTAATAAACTCATTTTTAATAAATTCTCTAGTCTCAGGTTCAAGATCTCTATAATTTATATATGGAGGATTTCCGGCAATGTATGAAAACTTTTGGGATAGTTTGTATTTTAAAAAATCCGCAACATGAATATTCCATTTTACATTATAAATCCCATAGTATTCCGCGACTTTATTCAGAGTTTTTATACAATCATTATATTTAGAAGAATCAATTTCAAAACCCCAAATGTCATCTTGCAGCCCTGTTTTTATTATTTTTAGCGAAAGTTTTTTACTAATACCATCCTTAATATATCTCGAAACTACATGTTTTAAGACGGATCCATCACCACATGAATTTTCTAGGAATTTTTGTCCTAATAAGCCTTTTTTATATTCTATGATATCCAATAATTTATTGACCTTATCATCAGGTGTAAAAATTTGACATCTTTCTATACGCTTCATTCATACCTGCTGCTTAATATAACATATAAATGATAGCATAAAAAGCATTATTTTAATACTTCCATTTACAAAAAATAGCGTAATGTAATGTAAATTTAACATTACAAATGTTACATAGTAACGACAAGGATTATACGATGACAGAATTTAATGAGTTTTTGATAATAGACAAAATGTATAAAATTTTCTATAAAGAACTTATTAAGAATAAACACCACAAAATTGACAAAGTGTCTGCTATAGTTTACACTATATTTTTGAAGCAAAAAGTCTAGTTAAGAATGGTAAATAATGAAAGAATTAAAGCATACAATAGATTTAGAAAATTATATAGTTAACGACTTAAAAACAGATGAAGATATTAAAT
>CALUXV010000070.1 GCA_944324835.1 Candidatus Gastranaerophilales bacterium | reverse complement strand
CTTGTCAGAGATGTTGTATCAACAAGTTTATCTAAAGTAACAGCAGCACCAATCCCTGCTTTTACCATTATAGTTGCATTATAAACAAGATTGTACGTTGCAACTATATTCAAATCTTTGAATTTGTCCCCGAACCAATCAAGAAAACCGCTGTCTGCAGAATATTTTTCAGACATTTGTCTTGATGCAATAATAGGTAATGCTATTAAATCATCAAGTTGAATACTCTGCTTTTTGGCAAGCGGACTGTCTTTCCGTATAATCACCCCCCACACATCTTTTTCCGGCATGGTTAAATTGTCATACTTTGACAAATCAATCGGCTGAATCAAAAGCCCAAAATCCAATAATCCTTTATCGAGTTTTTCTGTTACATCTTCTGCATTCCCGCTATAAATATGAAATTTAACATCAGGATAGTCAGATTGTATCTCTTTAATTACGCTCGCTATATATTTCATAGAATCTGTTTCGCCGCAGCCGATATAAATATCTCCGCTTATGGTATCTGATATCGCCTGAAATTCTGCTTCCGTTTTCTCAACCATTTCTATAATTTCTTGTGCACGTTTTCTCAATATCATTCCTTCAGGAGTAAGCGTTACCTTATATTTTCCACGTATTAAAAGTTTTTGATTTAATTCCTTTTCAAGTTCCTGTATTTGACGGCTCAATGTCGGCTGTGTAAGATGAAGTGAATTTGCAGCTCCTGTTATACTGCCTTCTCGTGCAATTGCCAAAAAATATTTTAAAACTCTGAGTTCCATAATAAAATTCTACACGTTTTTAAATATACCTGTCAAGCATTTTTAATTATGTAATATAAGTATTTGCTATTTTTTAGAAATGGTAAATAATAAAACTATAGGAGAAATATTTTGGACAAAGAAAAACTTATTCAAAATTTAAAAGATGCAAATTGTGATACTGATATTATCGCAAAATTTTTTGAACTTGAGAATTCGAATAAAGTACCTGAACAAATAAAACTTTTGTCTGCTCATAGAAAATCTCTCCTAGATAAACTACATAAAAATCAAAAATGTTTGGATTGTCTTGATTATTTAATTTTTAATCTGGAAAAGGAGAAAAAATGGAAATATTAAAAGTAAGAACACCGAGAGGTCTTGAACTCAAAGGTGCAATATTTGGAGATACAACAAATGACACTGTTCTTATAATGCTTACAGGTATTTGTTCAAATGTTTTTCAAAACGAACTACTCTATTCAACAGGTAAGCTTCTTGAGAAAAATGGTATTACGTGTATAATTGCACACGCTCACGATTCGTTCTCCTGCTTTGCATATACGGATTTTTCCATAGGAAAACAACGCCATGCAGGTGTATACAATGATGATTTTAATATGGTATATGAAGATGTCGAAAGTTATGTCAAATATGCAAAAGAGGAAATGGGGTTCAAAAAAATAATTCTTGCCGGACATTCACTCGGCTCAAATAAAATTATTCATTATCTTGGCAACACTCCTGATGATTATGTAGACTATTTCATCGTATCTTGTCCTGTAGATATTATGCACTGGTGGGCGGTTATGCCAAATATAGAAAAATGTCACAAAATGGCAGAATCCTGGATTGAAGAAGGACACGGGAATGACCTTTTACCGTTCTTATTCGGCGGTTTTTCCCCAATGACGGCAAATTCGGTAATGGGATTTTATAACGCAGAAAATCTTAAAAACTGTCCTGTATTAAGTAAAAAAGGAGAAACAAAATCTTTATATAATATGAAACCGAGAGGTTCATTTATTATAGGTTCAAGAGATTCAGTAACAGGGAAATCGCCTAAAGCGTTTATGGAGCAGTTGAATAATTGGACTAAGAATCCTGAATTAAATAAAGTAATAGAGGTTCAAGGGGCATCACATATATTCTTCGGAATGCATGACGAATACGCACAACTGATACTTGATACAATCCAATCAGAAGTATTAACAATGGTATAAAGGTTATTGATATGAAAAAACTATTAGTAAGTTTATTGCTGTTTGCAATAATTATAGGAGGGAATATTATGAGTGAAGCACAAGCCAAAAATTGGGACAAAACTTTCCCTAAAAGTGATAAGGTTAATGTAGAAAAAGTAAGTTTCAAAAACCGCTACGGAATAACACTTGTCGGGGATTTATATACCCCCAAAAATAAAAAATCTGATAAACTCCCGGGTATTGCAGTATCAGGACCGTTTGGAGCTGTAAAAGAACAGGCATCAGGCTTGTATGCCCAAACAATGGCAGAAAGAGGTTTTATCGCATTAGCATTTGACCCTTCTTATACGGGTGAAAGCGGCGGAGAGCCGAGAAATGTTGCATCCCCAGATATTAATACGGAAGATTTTTCTGCGGCAGTAGATTTTTTAAGCAATTATAAAGATATCGACCCTGAAAAAATCGGAATTATAGGTATCTGCGGGTTTGGCGGATTCGGCTTAAATGCCGCCGCAATTGATACAAGAATTAAAGGTGCGGTTACTGTTACAATGTACGATATGACACGTGTAAACGCAAACGGCTATTTTGATTCAATGGATGAAAACGCACGTTATGAACTAAAAAAATCTTTGAATAAACAAAGAACAGAAGATTTTAAAAACGGGAATTATGCACCGGCTGCGGGACTACCTGAAAAATTAACAGGCGAAGAACCTCAGTTTGTAAAAGACTACTACGGTTATTACAAAACTCAAAGAGGTTTTCATAAACGTTCTATTAATTCTAACGGAAACTGGAACATGACGTCCTCTCTATCTTTGATTAATATGCCGATATTGGCTTATACAAGTGAAATCAGGAATGCTGTATTAATGATTCACGGTGAAAAAGCCCACAGTAAATATTTTTCGGAAGATGCGTTTAAAAAACTCAAAGGAGATAACAAAGAACTATATATTGTCCCTGATGCAAACCACGTAGATTTATATGATAATCTTGAAAAAATTCCGTTTGATAAAATTGAAAATTTCTTCAATACATATTTAAAATAAATTGTTAAATCGGATTGAAAATATAATTCAATCCGGTTTATTTTTTGATTTATTCTTGAAATCAAAAATATCCTTGTGTTATGATAATAACACAAGGAGGATTTTACACTAAGTATGAAAAAAATTGTTATATTATTAATAATATTATTATTTACCTCTAATACGGTATTAGCATCAGACACCGAATGGTGGAATAAGTATGGAGATGAAGTTCTTATTGGTAATCTGGAAAAAGTATATGTACAAAACCCTGATTTAAAAATAGCCACACTCAAAACCAAACAAATGCAGGAAGTTGTCAAAATGTCTTTTGCAAATGAACTTCCGCAGATTGGTTTTAACCCTAATATCAGCTGGGAAATAAGTTCAAGTGATGTACGTTTTGGAAACGTTTTGATACCGGATTATTCACAAGGGCGTTGTTTGCTGCCGCTATCAATGTCTTATGAAATTGATTTATATGGCAAAAACCATATCCAAACAAAAAGTTTCAAAAAACTTTCAGAAATGACTATTCAAGATGAAAAAATGGCAAGAATTTTAATTTCCAGCACATTTACAGCACATTATTTTAATCTATTAAGAATCGATAGACTTATTCAAAATAACAAAAAACTTGTTGAATTACAGCAAGAAATAGCTAAAATGCAAAGAACAAAATACAAAAAAGGTTTATGTTCTGAACCTGAAGTATTATCAGAAGAACAAACTTTGACAATGTTTAAAGAAGAACTAAACAATTTAGAATCAGAACAAGAAGTTATAAAAAACCAGTTGATTTCTTTAATCGGGGAAAAAGAACTCAAAGATATTCAACGAAACAAAATAGAAAATATAAAAATATTTGACATCCCTGAATATTTAGACTCTTCTGTTATTACCAAACGCCCTGATTTTATAAAATCAGAATTGTATGTTCAAAAATCCGGTTTTGATGTAAGAGTAGCAAGAAAAAAATTGTTACCATCATTTACAATATACGGGAATCTTGGGTTCAATGCATACAGTTTGAATAGATTATTTACCAATCGTTCATTTTTATCAACTGTCGGTATTATGCCTTCTTGGGATGTATTTACCGGCGGAAGAAAAATGGCCAATTTAAGATACAGAAAACTTGAATGTAAAAAAGCAGTTGAAGAATACAATAAAACCGTTTTAACCTGTCTGCAAGAATTAAATAACTCTTTATGCAGGGTTAAAACCGTCAGAAAAAACTATAATGAAACTACTTTAAGAAACGAATTAGAAGAAAAGAAATTTGCACTGACACAAACAAAATTAAAAATAGGTGCAACATCAATACTTGATGAAATGAAAGAACAAAGAAACCTATATATGAGAGAAAATGAAGCAATTACACAAAAAGCGAATTATCTTGTAATGACAATAGAACTTTATAAAGCTCTTGGAGGACAAGATTACACGACATCAGAAAATACTAAATTAAAGAATACATTATAATTCTTTATTTGTTCATAAATCCAGAAAATATATCTTTATTGGTGATGAGATTGTCTCTTATCACCATTTCTATATCCGATTCCGGCACGATATCCGGATATCGTATAAAGAATAGGCAAAGCCGGCTCAATCCATTTTAAACCGGACATAACCGCAACTGTTGCAATATCATCTGAATGTAAACAAATATCCAGAAGTTCAGGTTTTCTGTCATCTTTATGTTTGTTTTTACAGTTATTTTTACAGCAGCATTTATCATGAGATTTTTTGCCGTCAAAAATAGGATTTATAAATTTTCGAGAAATAAAGTTTGCAATAGAACTTCCGCCAAAAACCCCTGTGACCAGAATTCCTCCAATCATTGCAAGTGCCCTTGATGATTTTGATTTAACTTTAGCAGCTTCCATAATTCCAAGCGCACCCGCAGCACCTACGTTACATAAAAATATGTTTGCAAGATACTGATAAATTCCCTCTTTTATTTTGTTTGGAACTTTCTTTTTCCAATGAGGCCTATCAAGCGCAACATCTGCAGCAATTCCACCGGCAATACCACCGGCAACAGGCAATGCTCCCAAAACAGATAAACGTCCCATATCTTTAACTATTTCTTTAGATGAAATGTTTTGGGGTTCCGGAACAAAAGAATCCAAGAATTTTTTACCGTTCTCTGTTTTTCCTATATCTTTACTTAAAAAACCTATTTCTTTTAAATTTAAAACTTTAGTCTTTGCTTTTTCCATTATTTGCTGAGTTTTTTCTGAAACATTATTATTTTTAAGAAAATCTTCTACTAATTGCGTATTAACTTTTTTTATTTTTTCTAAATCAACTTTTTCATAAGGACGGTGTACCGCTTTGGCTGCAATTTTAGGAGCCGCAAGTGCTGCCAGTGATGTTGCTCCAAGAACAATTGCCGTATTTATTGCTGTTTTTTTCTTTTTTCCTTCAGGAGCTTTTTTAGTTTCGTGGATTGTATAAACCGCCGACAAGCCGGCCAGAGTTGCAGGAACTGCTTTTGAAAACTTTCCTACCAGTAACGGCTGATCTAAATATTTTCCTGCTGTTTTTATTTGATTTAACATTGTTTGGTTATCCTAACACTATTCTGAAAAATTTTTACTTTCCTTGTTTGAATAAATTTATGAAATCAGTTTTTTTAACACAATAGTCATTGAATTCAGACAATTTATTAAGAATATTTTCTGTAATTATATGTTCAATACCGCAGGCTGTTTTGGCTGCTTCATTTTTTTCGATTCCAAGAATATTTTCAAAGAAAAATTGTAATACGTTATGCTTATTTATAATTTCTTTGGCTTTTTCAATTCCTAAATCAGTAATTGAAATCATTTCATATCTGCCATAATTGATATAGTTCTTTTGCGCAAGTTTATTCAAAGCTTCAGTTACAGACGCTCTTGAAACATTTAATTCTTTTGATATTTCAATTGCTTTAACTGCTCCGTTTTGATTAATTCTGTTGTATACACATTCAAGATAATCTTCTAAACTTGAACTTAAGACTTTATCTGACATATCTGCATCCCGAAATGTTAGCCTTGCATAACAAATTTAACATAACCGATTTTTTTTTTCAACTATTTTTAGTATAATAATAAAATTAATGAAGGGAGCTTATTATGAATATAAATATACCTGCAAAATCTAAAGAAATATTAGTAAAATTATTAAAGGGCAATGAACAATTTGTAAATGGGAAATATGACGCTAAAAATATTACAATTGAAACGCTCAAACAATTTGCAAAATATCAAGAGCCGCATGCTTGTATTTTAAGCTGTTCGGATTCCAGAGTTGTTCCGGAATTAATATTTGAAGCAGGTATTGGAGAATTATTTGTTGTAAGAGTTGCCGGAATTACTGTCGGGCCAAACGTCAGAGAAAGTATTGAATATGCTGTAAAAAAACTACATGTTCCTCTATTAATTTTATTAGGTCATGATAACTGCGGAGTTATGGAATATGCCAAAGACAGTTATCCTGACGTAAAAGAACATTTTCAATCAATTCTTAAATGCGTATATCCTGCCGTTGACAAAGATAAAACATCTCTTGAATCTGATGAAAAACTTGCGAAACAACATACATTATGGGTTGAAGAATTCTTGTTGAACAATTCCGCAATTGTAAAAAATGCGGTCGATAACGGTGAATTATATATTGCCAAATGTCATCTTTGCCATGAAACAGGACGTGTAAAACTGCTTGATGAAAAACTTGATGAAATAAATATTACTTTATAATAAGTTTTTATTAATACAAATTGTATTGCAAAAACCCTCTTTATTAGCGGGTTTTCGTTTTATTTATATAGTTTAAATGTAACGAAATGTAACAAAAGAGTTTAAAAAATTAAAGATTAAAAAAAGTGATGCCGTAATACCAGATATACGG
>CALUXV010000069.1 GCA_944324835.1 Candidatus Gastranaerophilales bacterium | reverse complement strand
GCTGAGCTACAAGCGCAAAATTAAAAAACTTATTTAATTATCACTAAAACAGTAATTTCTTACCATCTGCTAGTGTTAGCAAAATCAAGTGTATCAAGAACATGTTTCTACGTCAACTGTTTTGTTAAATATCATTTATAGTTGTGTTTTTAGCTTCCGGCATGTTCCGCTGTCTTGGTTGATAATACTTGATTTTTGGTTCTAATAAAACATCATCTGTTTTTGGTGGTTCTAAATATTCGTCCTTTGTTACATTCAAAACCTTTGGTTCTTGTTTTTTATGTTTTTTTACCGCAGGTTTTACAGGCGTAGGTTTTTGTACATCTTTTATTTCAATTACATCGTTTGTTTTTTCTTTGACATTTTCTTTAACGTTTTTATTCTCAGATGGTTGTACATTGTTTACATCTTGTATATGTTTATTTTGTTCTTCTTCCATTTGACGTCGGAGCATTTCTTGTTGCTTACGCTGCATACGTTCTGCTTTTGCAGCTGCACGACGAGCCTTCCATTCTTGTTTCCAACGTCTAAATTTATCTTCTAATGGTTCAACTCCCTTATTGCGTTGATTTGTTACATGGTCATTATATTTGTATTTGGTTTCTTTTTGAATTTCTTTTGCTCCATGTTTATACCATCTAAATTTCTTAGTGAATACGTTATCAAAATCTTTAGGACCATATGTAATTTCATTTGCTCTGGTTAATGTTGCGCTAGGTACTACACTCGCTTGAACGTAATGAGCAATTTGAGGGCCTAACATTCTTGAATAATCTCGAACCTTTTCTAGTTGTTCTGTCTGTGGTGATAATGAATTCGCAACCATACGATTTTCGCAAGAACTAATTGTTTTATAGAATGTATCTTCCCACAAATTAACCATGCGATCGGTATCTATTAATACAGCATAAGTTGATAATTTTATTGCAGGGTCAATAACTGTTGCTCCGGGGATATTAAGAAAATCCCAAAAAGTTCTTCTTATAAAATAATTTTGTGCATCAGCTGATGTTGTTATTAACAAAACTTTGTTTGTATTAAACATTGTTGCTAATTTTTGAACATTTACATAGTTGATATTATAACCGTTTTTAAATCTTAATAATGCTTCTCTTGTTGCCAGATTTAATCTTTGGTTACGTTTTAATTTTTCTCGAACTTCTGATACGGTTGGAGATTCTACAGTACCAGATAAGTTTAAACGATTGATTACCTGATTTGCAAAAAATTCAGAAGAATCTTCATAAATCATTGCGTCTAAACAAGGTTTACTGGACAAATTGTCAGGAACAACTAAAACTCTGTAATCTGCTGCATATACAGCATTACATATAAATAAGCCAACTATTAAAATCCCCTTTGCCACTCTTCTCATACAAGTAATTATAGCATACTTTTTTTATAGAAACCAATTGTAACAAATGTTTCAATTTTTTGATTTTCTGAAATTATACTTCCTAGAAAAACTTTATATTCATGAGAAATTAGCTATTAACGTTAGAGGAGAGCTAAGTTGTCAGTAATATCAGCCATAAGACAAAGGTTTTCAATCGGACAGCAGCATTCATCTGCTTTTTCTTCACAGCAAAATGCGGCTTCCAAAGTATCGGCCTCAAGAGGTGCCGGAGGTGATGTTGATGAGGTTAGTTATATGGCTCTCAATGATAAAGACGCTGGTTATGATCTTCAAATGATGCAAGATAGTCTTGATTATGAAGCATTTAAAGATATGGATGAAGCAGCAAGGAATATGGATAGATAAAAAGAATCATTTTTAATTAAAAATGATTCTTTTTATTATAGTTATAAATTAAACAATTTTATTCTTCATCTTTTGTTTCTGAATCTGTAGTATTTGTTTGTGAATCAGTACTCGTCATATCTGTAACAAAGACAATAGTATATTGTTTCCCATCAGCTGATGGAGGATTCCATTGAACATTTACAGTATCAGTTGAATCAATTGTAAATATATTACTAAGTTCTCCTTTTTGTACCGGGATATCTGAATTTAGGCTATAACCATCAAAGTTGCTTCCTGCATGAGAGATTAGCATATATGTTTGTTTTGGTGTTGTTTTTGTTACTTGTACTGCATTTTCTCCTATATTATCTACATTAATAATTAATGTATCCGGGAAATATTGTTTTATTAATTTTGACGATAAAATTTTTGCAGTAAAGCTTCCATATGAATATTCAATACGGCTTATTTGTAAACATTGAGGGTTATAAACTAAAAGCTGGCCTCTTTTTATAATTATTCGAGAGTTTGAATCAATTGTTAAAACTTGATTTGTTTTTTTGAATTTATTGTCATAAACATCATAGCCGCCTTGTCCGTTATCTGCTAATAGGAGAGTGTCTTTTGATATTTTTATGTTATCGCTGAATGTTGTCCACATCCCTTCTGTTTGAGAATAAACATATTTATAACCTATATTGGCGAAATCTTTAATAAGGCTTTTCCTCAAATTAATAAATATATCATCAAGTTCTCCGCTTAGTGGACGTATTGATTCAAGTTGTTTCTCGTATTCGTATGGATACATTGAATCAAACTGGTTTGTAGAAATTCCATTTGCAGATGTTACCATTTTGCTGAATATTGGATTTAATTTTGAATTCTTGTTATGTTTAATAAACTTTTTGTCCCATTTTTTGAAAGTATTATGTTTAATTGCTTTCATCTCTTGACGATCATTCGCAAATATGTAGCCAAAAGTATAAAAATATAGATTATCTTTTACTTCATTTATTGCAGAAAAATTAGGATTATTATTTAGGAATTTTTCGTAATCCGCAATTCTCAGGTTCATTTCTTTCGGTGATACTGCAAGATATCCGCCATTTTCAAGGAATTCTTCATGATGTTTTGCTCTTAAATATAAATATCCTTTCATATCTGAGGATACGTATTCAGCAAATTTTTTGTATGTAAACATATAATCTTCTTTTAAATGATACTTAGCATAAGCAGTATCTGTGACAATTTTTAAACCTACCGGTGCAAGTTCTTTATTATAATATGCTGCACATTTTTTAAACTCTTTTTTAGTTTGAGGAAGAGAATTTTTAATATCTTCTTTCAAAAGGTTGTCATTAGAAAATGCTTCTATTTTAAGAAGTTGTTTTCTATAATTATCAAAAACTTTAGCTTTTTCATCTGCAGAATCATCAGAATATTTAAGATAGAGAACAAGGAAATTTTGTACATCTTTTAAATTTTTGATTAAATCTTGTAATGATTCAGGTTGTTCCAATTCAGGTATTGAAGATGGATCTTCCACATATGCTTCATATTTTGATTTATCATTATGCAAATTATCACTTATTAAATGATGTCCTGCAATTTTTAATCCCATCCAGCCGATAAATAATACTACTATTGTTAAGAATAATTTAAATAAAAAACCGCCAATTATATCTAATCGGATTTCTTTTTTGAATGAATTATGCTGTGGAATTTTGTAATATGATTTTTTTTGATAAAAATCGTCTTTTTCTTTAATTTGTTCTATATCTTCGGATAAATCATATCCACAATTTATACAAAATCTTTGATTGTTTTTAATTTCTTTACCGCATCTGGGACAAAACATATTGAATTTCCTCATATAACTAATAATTTTCAAAATAATTATACTATATGAAGTTACAAAATAAATCCTTTTTATGCAGCAGCTTTGTTTTTATTAAACTCTCTGATATTGAATCTCCAACTTTCTGTTTGATCCATGTTTTTCATTGCGATATCTTCAGGCAGTCCGGCGTGATGAATTTTAGGAATCAAGTATGTTGCCGGATATTCAACAGGTGCTGAAACATCATCATCCGTATCGTTACAAATAAAATATAATTCTCCATGTTTATCTTGTTTATAATCTGTAATTGTGATTTCATGAGCTCCTATAATTTTCTTGTTTTCATCAGTTAGAGTGTAGCCTATAATGATGTTTTCGCCACGGTTTAATGTTTCCAAAAGCTGTGATTTAACTGTATCGTAGTCTGTAGCATATCCAATCAATGTTTGATTATCATCTACATTTTGATATGTGACTGACATTGTATTTTTGTCTTCAACAACGGATTCTAAAAATGTTTTTTCATAATCAATAAGACCGCTATCTTCGCTGCTAAATTTACCGCCTCTTTTATCGTTTAATGAGTTATAACTTTGTTGAGATGCTACATTCATAAAGGTGGACTGCATAAGAGCATCGACGGATGAGCGCTCCAAATTATCTCTGTAATTTTGTTGGATTTCGGCTCTGATGTAAGCATTTTCATCCGGGGCTAATTTGATTTTGGCAGTTTTAAAATCTTTTGCTTCATAAGGGATTTCAAATGAGTTTAAAAGCCAGATAGCATCAAGTGTATTATCTGATAAACTATCAAACTTAATTTCTTTGGTAACTGATTTTTGTGGAGAAGTAAGTCCTTCTGCAAATCGAGTATATTCTGCAGGTTTTTTCTTTGCAAGATTGAATTGTTCACTGGCAGCAACGCAGCAGCCGGAAAATAAATCTCTAAGTTCTAATTCTGCAGTTTTTCTCTGTATAAGATTTTGAGAATTATTTGTTAATTTATCTACAACTTCTTTTTTATACGTGTCAGGGATATCTCCAAATTTTTGGGTAATTGTATATGGGTCTGCAACTGATATAAGTGTGTCTGTTAGTATTTTTTTGTTGTCTAATTTATCAGCTCTCTTTGTTGTTGCAATCTTGTACAAATTATCTAAAACAGATGATTTGTCATTAGAATTATTATTGAGTAAAATTCCTGTTTTTAGTGCATAATCAAGATATTTTCTATTATTCTTGTCTAATATTTGATTTAATGCTTTATATTTTTCTTTTTCTTCTTTTGTTGTCAATGATGTGCGAATATTTGTGTTGATATTGTTTGCAGTAAAGTTTATACTCCTGCTGCTTGGTTGTACTTGTTTTTCAGGGGTAGAATTTACTGCTTTGCTTCGAATTGGAGCTATCGCATAATTAGACATAACACTATTTTGATTCACACTTATCATACTTAAATAAAAACTTCTTGCTTTAAAAATTTGCTTATTTGCGATATAAATATTAAAAAAGGTTAAGATGAAATTTAAACCACTTACAAAAAACCAAATAATAATTTCAATAGACAGATTAACTCGTTTTAAACCGACAGAGGAAAAATATTTACGTGTATTTAAAGATATAATTATATCTAATTTAATTGAACCAAAATTTAAAAAACAAGATTTAGAAAATTTAGATTATATTACTTTACGTAATCTGGCAGTTGAGATATTTAACGGTTCTTTAAAAGAAAATAATACTGATAATTTAATTTTAAATCAGAAGTTAAAAAAATATGAGAATTCTGTTTTTATAAATAGTGAATTTGTCAATGTTCTTCTTGATAATGATTTAGATTATATTTCCGCCTTAAAACTTCTTGAAAAGCCTATACCGATTAATTTAAGATGGCTTAAAGAGATGATGTCAGATGTTGATATGTACAGACTAAGAGAGGAAAAAACGCTTCAGTATCCGGTGTCACTTGTTGTCCTTGTAGAAGGCATAACAGAAGAAATATTGCTGCCTGCGTTTTCGAAGGTTTTAGGTTTTGATTTCTTAAAATATGGTATAAAAATTATTCCGGCAGGCGGTAAGAATCAGGTTGTAAAACTTTATTATTCCCTATCTGAAGAGTTAAAACTCCCGATATTTGTTTTATTAGATAAAGATGCTGTTGAAAATGTTAATTTGATAAATAAAAAACTAAGAAAAGACGATAAAGCGTATTTGTTAAATAGCGGAGAATTCGAAGATTTATTACCTCTAAATTTAATTTTAAAAACAATTAATTCTCATTTAAAGAATTTTGCAACAATTACGCTGTCTGATTTAGAATCAGAGGGGCCGATGGTAAAAGTTTTAGAAGATATTTTTAAAAGATGCGGGATACATGAATTTAAAAAATCAGAATTTGCACATCTTCTACAATCACAAATAAAAACGGAAGCGGATATTTCAAACGAAATTCGGAGTATAATTACATCTCTTAAAGAAATGTCTGAAAAACATGACAAATCATTGATATAGATGAGATTATTAATATTGTATTTTGCTAAAATAGTGTAAAAGTTACAAACATTAACATATCATGACAAAAAGGGTTGAAAACTTGTTGCACATGATATATAATAAGTATAGCATGCAAAATTAGGCAAATATTAGAAAGGATTTTTATATGCCTACAATCACATTCAGCGGCTTGGCATCAGGTTTAGATACAGCATCCTGGGTTGATGCGTTAGTTTCTGTTAGACAGCTAACTGTTACATCCCTTCAGGATACACTGAAAACTTATGAAGATAAACAAGCAACTGTAACAGAGTTACAAACATCATTTACTTCATTACGTACAGCAATAGAAAAACTTACTGACTCTCGTTTTGGAGGCAGTATGGATTTGTTTGCAAACAATTCTGCTACCTCTTCAAATGAAGATATTTTTACAGCAACAGTTACAAATAGTGCTGCACGTCAGATTTATGATATAAAGATTGATCAATTAGCAACCAAAACTACTGTTGCTGCAGATAAGGCAGTAAGTGCAGTTGCTAATGACAGTACAAAATTATCCGATATGGGTATTACAGAAGGTACATTAACAGCTTATGTTAACGGCGTAAAAAATACTATTAATATAAGCAAAGATGATACAATTCAAGATTTAAAAACTCGTTTTTCAGAAGCCGGCATAAAGGCTGAAATTGATGAAAACGGTTTATTAAATCTTTCTGCACAAGATGGGGCATCAGAAGTTTTGATTGGTGCTACTAATGATACATCGAATTTAAAATCTTTATATGGTATTGCAAAACAAGAAGATGGAACATATCAATCAACTTCTGCAATGTACCAGGTTACAACTGCGTCAAAAGTTATGGAAAGCGGAATTTTTGCAACAGAAGGTAATCCAAATGCTTCTGTCACTGCCGGTACATTTACTATAGGTGAAGCAGAATTTACTATTGATGAAAATACAACTATATCTAGTTTAATTTCGGATATTAATAGTAATGAAGATTCCGGAGCAACTGCTTATTGGGATGCAGCAAATGCAAAATTGGTTTTAACATCAACGGTTGAAGGGCAATCTTATGTAAATGTTGAAGCCGGAACAAGTAATTTTACGGATGTTATGGGCTTTACGACTTCAGAATGGGATGCTGACGGCAACCTTACTAAGACAGCATTGAATACAGACAATCA
>CALUXV010000068.1 GCA_944324835.1 Candidatus Gastranaerophilales bacterium | reverse complement strand
ATAAATACACCGCCTAAACCGAACATCATCATAGGACCGTATTGAGGGTCTGTTGCAATACCGCAAACCATTTCACGGTTGCCTTTAACCATTTCTTGAATGATTACGCCTTCAAGACCGTCTAACAATCCTCTTTCTTCAAGTTTAGAGATTAGGTCTTTGTATTCTGCTCTCAATTGTTCTTCTGATTGAATGTTAACTCTTACACCGCCGACATCTGTTTTGTGAGATGTTGTTTTTGATGTCATTTTCATAACAACAGGGTATCCGATAGAGTTACCGATAGCAACAGCTTCATCTTCTGTTGTTGCAAAGCCTGATTTACAAACTCTGATACCGTAAGCATCTAATACATCAATAGATTCACGGGTTGTTAATTGTGCACGGCCTTCTTTTAATGAACCTTTGATGATTTCAGCAGCTCTTGCTTTATCAACATCAAATGTTTTGATTTGACCTTCCGGTCTTTCCATCCATAATCTTTGTTGATTCAATCTGTTTAAGCCGTCAGCAGCTTCTTCTGCATACATAAAGAATGGCATATTAACATCCATATCAGAAAGTTTTGAGAAGAATTCATTCTTAGTCATAAATACACCGATAACCGGTTTTTCTGGATGCTCAGCTTTAATTTCCATTAATGCTTTTGCAACATCAATATCTTTTAATCCTAAGAACGGAAGATAGATTGTAATAATCATATCTACGTTTTCATCAGCAATAACTGTTTCCAATGTTTGTTTGTAGTGTTCGATTGGTGCTGATGCAATCATATCGATAGGGTTTTTAACTGATGCAGCAGATGGTAAGAAACTTCTTAATTTTTCTTTTGTAGCATCTGTTATTTTAGCCATTTGCATACCATATTCACAAACAGCATCGGTTGCCATAATACCAGGACCGCCTGAGTTTGTAATAATAGCTACTCTGTCGCCTTTTGGAACAGGGCAGTTAGCAAATACTTTTGCTGTTGCAAATAAGTTTTTCAAAGAGTATTCTCTTATAACACCTGATTGTTGTAACAATGCATTAGCAGCTTTATCAGCACCTGCTAATGAACCGGTGTGAGAAGATGCTGCAGAAGCCCCTGCTGCAGAACGTCCTGCTTTCAATGCTAAGATTGGTTTTTTCTTAGAAATTCTGGAAGCAAGTTTTCTGAAGTTTGCAGGGTTTTGGATTGATTCCATATAAAGAAGAATTTGTTCAACGTCCTCTTCATTTTCCCAGTATTCAAGAGCTGTTTCAGCATTAACATCTGCCTGATTACCGATTGAAATAAATTGTGCAAAACCTAAGTTTAAGTCTTTTAAGATGTTTAAGATACCGCCGCCTAAAGCACCTGATTGAGATACGAAACCAATATTTCCTCTTTCCGGTAAGCTTTCTGCAAAACATCCGTCCATTCTGATATCAGGGTGAGTGTTTACAACACCTAAACAGTTAGGACCTACACATCTCATACCGTATTCTCTGACTTTTTCTAATAATTGTTTTTCTAGTTCTGCACCTTCTTTGCCTGTTTCTTTAAAACCTGCAGTAATGATACATAAACCTTTGATTCCTTTTTCGTGGCATTGGTCAATTGTTGATAAAACAAATTTTGCATTAACAACAATAATTGCCAAATCAATTTCACCAGGTACTTCAAGAACAGAAGTATATGCTTGTAATCCTTCAATAATACCGCCTTTTGGGTTTACAGGGTAGATATTACCGTTGAATTTGTATTCTTGTAATCTTTTCATAATATCTGAGCCGATAGTGTGTTCTTTGGTTGAAGCACCAACAACAGCAATTGATTTCGGTCTCATAATTTTGTCTAAATTTTGCATGTTTTCACCTTTCTTTATTTTGTAAGTTCCTATGATTTATATTATATTTTTGTTAATCTTATCATCTGAAATCTGGGTAAGACTTCTTTATTTTTCTTTTTTCATTTACCCCTACCCCTAATATCCGTTTTCTATCCACTCTCTGTTTCTGAAATTTGCCTTTAATTCTTTGGCAATATTTTCGCAGAGTGTTAAATCGACATCAAAATCTTTGTATCCTGAAACAACCGATAATGTTGTTTTGAATCCTTGATTGTGTGCCTCTATTGCAAAATCTTTCATTGCCTGATAAGCGTTATCAATTTTAGGTTGTGAAAGTTCTTTGTATAATTCTTCATTCTGGGCATTCAAACTGATTGAAAATTCATCTACCAGTCCTTTTAATTCAGGCAGAATATTTTTCTTATTAATAGTGTTGCCATGCCCGTTGGTATTTACTTTGATATATGTATCAGGATAATTTTTCTTTATATATTGTGCCACTTCTTTCAACTGTTCAAACTTCATAGTTGGTTCGCCATAACCGCAGAAAGTAACACCTTTTTTGATTTTATCGGTATACTTATTCAGCTGTTCTATAACATCAGCGGATGTTGTTTTTTCGGTTTTTAACCACATATCCTGTCCGCAAACATCATCTTTATCACGTCTTAAACAAAAAATACAGTCATTAGTACACATGTTAGTTAAATTGATATAAATTTTATCATCTAATATGTATACCAAATTGTTATCAGACATACCTCTAAATACCTCAATATCATTTTCTCACATCAATTAAGTAAATCAAGGGGTTAAGAGTGAAAAATAATCTGCTTATTCGTCATTATAAACTATCTTTTTTCGCAATTTCCACTGGCACAAAACCAGCACAAATATAATTGTAAAAATGATATATACTTATAACTTGACAAGCATTGAGATAATATCATAAATCTTTTTCAACCTTCTTGAAGAACATTGAGATAAGAGCGTAACAATATTAGATATTATTTCCTGATTATCCGGATTTGGCAAAATAAGTAATTCCGCAGGCGTAATATCAAATGTTGAACATATTTTATCAATTGTTTCCGCATTAGGCTGATACCTATTCCGCTCAATATTAGAAAGTCCTTGTATACTTATACCTATTTTTTCCGAGAACTCTTCTTGAGTCAGATTATTTGATAATCTTAATTTCTTTATATTTGTATTTATTAATTTTTGATATTTCATAAAGTATAAGTTACTCTATATCGCCATACAATTTAATCAATTATTTAGATATTAATATGGCTATTTAATGTAACAAAATGTTTACAAATACAATATTTATAGCAATTAATACAATTTTATAGTTTTATATTGTATGTAACCAAAAACTTATTGAATTATAGGAGGTTTTATGAATAGTGTAAGTTTTAAAAGTACTGCGAATATACAACCACAATCAGAAAAAATAATAACTCCGAAAAAAGAAGAAATAACTGAAGAAGTAGATTCTAAAAAGAATAATGCCGCTAAATTAATGATTGGAGCATCTGCAGCTGCTGCAATTGTTATCGGTGGAATATTAGTACATAAAGGACTTGCAGCTAAAGCAGCAAAACAAGCTTTTCAAGAAGGTTTAAATGCGACAGAACATATTCATATCAAAGAAACTCCTGCAAGTAAAAATGCAAATGAAATGATTGAAAGAGTAGAAAAATTAAAAGCTCAGGAAAATTCTGCTATAAAAAATAATCCATATGCATCTTTCGATTGGGATGCTAAACCAATTTCAAGAACACAAGTATTATTTGATAGAAAATTTCCTACTGATAAAAGCAGACTAGCATACATAAATCCGGAATATGAAAAAGAATTTGAAAATCTTAAGGCAAAAGGTTACAAAATTAATGTTGAAGATCTTCCTGATGGACAGAAAAAAATTACTTACATATATCCAGAAAATTCTCCAATCGAATCTAAAGTTGTAACAGGTAAAATTGCAGATATCGAGAAGGGCTATGATTCTAGTGCACACGATTCTAAATGGATAAAAATCAAATTAAAAAATAAAACTAAAAAATATGATAGCTATTCATTAAATATAAAAAATTGTCCAAGCTTAAAATCTGGAGATACGGATCCGTTCCCATATCACATCTGGAGTTCCAAAGAAAATAATTATTCCTATAGTAACATCCGTAGCACTGATATAAATCAAGCACTTGATAATATGAATTCTTGGATGACTGGTTCTAATCATCCTGATGAAACAACAATAAAATGTATACAAGATGCATTTAAAGAAGAATTAAATTTATTGAAATAGATATATTATCAATCGTTAGACAGTATTAATCTGTCCAACGATTGATTTAATTATTTTCATTATAAACTATCTTTTTTCGTAATTTCCACTGGCACAAAACCAGTACAAATATAATTGCAAAAAGAATATATGCAACGGCACTGGCTTTTCCGATATCAAAGAATTCAAATGCGTATTTATATATGGAATATACCATAACCATTGTACTGTTATCAGGCCCGCCTTCCGTCATTATATAAATCAAATCAAAAACTTGAAACGATGATATCGTTGTTATAACAATTACAAAAAATATTGTAGGACTCAAAAGCGGCACAGTCACATTTTTAAACGTCTGCCAGGCATTTGCACCGTCTATTTTTGCAGCCTCTAACACTTCTTGATTTATTGTCGATAAGCCTGATAAAAATATTATCATATTGTATCCGATTAATTTCCAGACAGATACAGCAATCAATACCGGCATTGCAAATCGTATATCATAAAGCCATTTTATATTCAGATGCAATAACTGGTTCAAAAGTCCGATATTAGGATCAAATATCCACTGCCAGACAATTGCTATAACAATCATCGGTGTGATAAACGGCAGAAAATATGCAGTTTTATAAAAATTACTGCCTCTTATTTTGGTATTTAATATACATGCCAGAACCAAAGGAATTATGACCGCAAATACAGATGTTGAAATCGCATATACAAATGTATTACCTAAAACCTGTAAAAATGTTGAATCCGCTAAAATATCATGATAATTATTTAATCCAGCAAAAGAAATCGGTGATAACAAATCCCAATTCACAAAACTCAACGAGAATGAAAATATTACTGGAATAACAATAAAAATCAAAGTTCCGAGAACCGCCGGCAGTATAAAAATAAGTGCCGTAAGTTTATCATTTTTGTTAATGTATGATTGAAAGTTCTCCATATTTATACTAAATTATACTTAAAAGTAATACGTTGGTAAACATAGGAGATTAAGATGTTATCTTTAAGTGCATTCGGCAAAAACGATATCAGAGGGATTTATAACGAAGATATAACAGAAGAACTTTACTACTATACAGGGAAAGCTTTTGTTAAATACGTTTCGAACCAATCAGGAGTTTTAAATCCTAATATCTGGATAACCGTTTGCCGTGATGCGAGAACACATTCACCTTCTTTATCAGAAGCTCTTATAAAAGGGATTTTGTCAACTGGTGCTAATGTTGTTGATTTAGGACTTGCTCCGACTCCTATCGGTTACTATTCAGAAGCTGTAGGTGTTCCGAAGTTTATAACAAACAACAAACCTGTTCTTGGAGCATTGATTGTAACTGCAAGCCACAACCCGAGCCAGTACAACGGCTTAAAAATGACATACGGACATCAAACTTTAAACGAAGAACAAATCAAAGACGTCAAAGCTCTGACTGAGGCTGAATACAGAATACAATCTCCAACAGTACATGAAGGCCAACTGAAAGAATATGACCTTATTCATGATTACATTACTGAAATGAAAGGAGAATTTTCAAATCTTTCAAGACTTATTCACGGGAATATTAAAGTTGTAGTAGATAGCGGCAACGCAACAGGCGGGATTGTAGGTCCGCAGTTATACAGAGAGCTTGGCTGCAAAGTTGTAGAATTATTCTCAACTCCTGACGGCAGATTCCCTAACCACCATCCAAATCCGAGTGACCCTAAAAACCTTGAAGATTTAAAGAAAGCAGTTATCGCAGAAAAAGCTGATATAGGTATAGCTTTTGACGGTGACAGCGACAGAATCGGCATTGTGGATTCCGAAGGCAACCATTTGACAGGTGACAAACTGCTTTTAATCTATGCAATAGATGTTATAGAACAGTATAAGAAGAAAAATATTTCTCCTGTTATTGTATCAGAGGTTAAATGTTCACAGGTTCTGTTTGATACAATTAATAAACTCGGCGGTAAAGCTGTTATGTGTAAAACCGGACACGGTTATATAAAAAGCAAAATGAAAGAAACCGGAGCGGTTTTAGCCGGTGAAATGAGCGGACACACATTCTTTAAAGACCGTTATTACGGATTTGATGATGCAATATATGCAGGATGCAGAATTATTGAAATTCTTGCTAAACAAAAAATCCAAAATCAAGATTTTAAAATCGAAGATTTATTAACACCGTTTAACGCTGTTTATTCATCTCCGGAACTCAGACTTCCTTGCCCGAATGAACTTAAAAAGCCGGTACTTGCAGGGTTTGAAAATTTTGTAAAACAAAATAAGAATGCCTTTGGGGATGAAATAAAAGACATTATAACATTAGACGGTATGAGAATAGTTTTTGACGGCGGTTTTGCACTGGTAAGACAAAGCAACACCGAACCTGTTTTCACACTTCGTTTTGAAGCTAAATCTGAACTTAATTGCGATATTTATAGAGATGTTATGGTTAAGGAATTGGAAACTTTAATAAAAGAACTTCAATCCACAAAAGTGTAGGAACTACACTAATAATAGGTTATATTTCTGCTATTGAGCCAGAACAACGGGTTCGTATTTTGCAGCCTTTGCATTTACGGCATAGCAGACTATAGACAATCTTTGTGCCAGTTTCAAATAATTCAGTGCATTATTTGATGCAAGATTCATTACATCCATAACTTCATTCGGAGAATATTTAGACTCCAAATTATCATGGTTGTCTACTTTTTCTTGCGCATATTTCTCTACTAACAATTTGTCAATAAAATCTTTAGCCCCAATTGCCATACTTTATACCCCTTATTAAATTGTTCCTCGTTCCTAATTTGTTTGATATATATATAAAGTATATATGTTTTCAATATTTGACTTTTTATAGAGATTTATTAAGTTTTTGTTACAATTATTAAAAACAAACTATTAA
The DNA here is from genome assembly GCA_944324835.1 of Candidatus Gastranaerophilales bacterium. Classification (GTDB taxonomy): domain Bacteria; phylum Cyanobacteriota; class Vampirovibrionia; order Gastranaerophilales; family Gastranaerophilaceae; genus UMGS1585. Next base: position 308 of record CALUXV010000068.1, on the reverse strand, counting down.
TAAACCGGATTCACTAAAAGTATAAGGGAAATTTTAGGACTTAAATTATGATAATTAAAAAGTGAGGTTATCATGATTGTTGAACTTGATGAAAAAAATTTTAAAGAAACAATATCAAACGGGTTGAAACTCATTGTATTTTCTGCAAAATGGTGCAGTTATTGCCAAAAGCAAAATGAAGTATTTAAAGAAATTCCTGAAATATGGATTGGTAAAATTGACGGAGACAAAAACCCTGCTCTTGTGAATCAATTTGGAATAATGGGTTTCCCAACATTTATATTATTTAAAGATGGAGAAATATTAAC
>CALUXV010000067.1 GCA_944324835.1 Candidatus Gastranaerophilales bacterium | reverse complement strand
ATTTTATTCACGTCGTCCTGAACGAATGTGAAGGACCGCATTGTCGTTCGCACCAGAATTTCTTAATCACTTGTTTAAAGAGATTCTTCGCATTCGCTCAGAATGACGAAAAAGCAGTCATTGCGAGCGATAGCAAAGTAATCTATTCTTATAAAAGATTACTTCATTTCGTTCGTAATGACAAAAAATCCATTTACCCCTTCAGGTTCTTACCAGTGTGAATACTTGATTATAACGTCTCCTCACTCCTCACTAGTCACTAATCACTTGCCTAATCACTTAGTCACTTAATCACTCAATCACTTAATATAACACAATACATATTGTCTTATGAAAAAGGGAAAGAGATGAGAAAGAGAACATTAATAGCTTTAGCTATCACTATTTTATTTCTAATATTAACTAATAAAACCTGGTTAATCGTCAAACCTATGATTTTCCATCTTAATGCAAGTTATAACGGGAATGTACAATTTATAATAGATTTAAATAAGAAAGATAATTTTGAATTCAAAAAATTTAAATCAGGAAGTGTTAAACACACCGGAAATGGTTCTTTAAATAAAATTAATATACCAGTTAACCGAATAAAAAAAGCAAAAGCAGTAAGACTTACTATATGCGGGGATGATATTGTTAACCAAAAGATTAGCATTACAAATGTATGGCTAAGAAAACCTAAATATAGCCTGAATAATTATAATAAATACGAATCAAAAAATGCAGAATTAAAAGTTAATGATAACAGTTTAGTTATTATCCCAAAATCCAAGAAATGCTCAATTTATTATAAAGAACCTTTGAATATCAGGGCTACATTTAAATTCGAATTTTTAATCTTTACGATTATATTTATTCTCTCATTTGCACTGTTTTATAAACTCACATATTATCTTGCGGATTTTAAAATCTCCAAGAACCATTCAAGACTGGATATACTATTCATACTCGTCTGTACAATTATTCTTTTTATCCCGATGAGTCATATTTCGCAGGCAAAATGTTCAGAGAATGAAAATAGAAACCTTGCAAAATGGAAACCATTTATAAAAAAAGACGGCTCAATTAATTATAATTTTGGCAAACATTTTGATTCTTATTTTTCTGACCGGTTTGCAAAACGAGATGAACTGTTAGACTTATATGTTGATTTAACCTTTAATTTAAGCGGTGATATCTATAGAAACCGTAAAGCTTTTATAAATAAGAAGAACGGTTTTGGAACATATTTTGATTTGGGAAATGCGTTGAACAACCGTCAAACATTAAAGTTTGGCAGAGAGTTTCAAATTGCAGAAAAACATCTTTTGGAATTAAAACAATTCTGCGATTCAAATGATATCAAACTTTATATCCTTGTAACAACAGAACCTTTAGATATTTATAAAAAAGAATTATTGCCGTATAAAGATAAAAATCAGAATGTTATAGAACATAAACAGTGTAAACAAATTACAAAAGATACGGGTATTCCAATCGTACACCCGATTGATGAGATTAAAGAAGCATCTAAATATGGTTTGGTTCATTTTAAAACAGACCATCACTGGACAGATTATGGAACATATATAGGATACTCCTCCCTGATGAATGTTATAAGAAAGGATTTTCCGAATATTCATCCGGCAACAGAATCCGATTATAATATTGATTATAATAATACACTGGTAAGAGCAAATGAAAATTTAGGATATGGAGATTTAAATTATTCACTTCATATTATTCAAAAAAACAAATAAAAAAACTGCCTCCGGTGCATTATCCTTTATATGAACATAAAAAATCATCTGCATTATTAGTTGATAAGCTGCCTAAGTCTCAATCAGGTGATTACTTCTATCCTGACGGCGCTAATCTTCGGACTGTTTTTATAGGTACAAGTTTTGCTCCTAATTTTATACGCTTTATTCCGTATACGTTTAAAAATACACGTTATATTAGAATATATACCTCTAAAAAAGAAACATTCAAAATATTAAAGAATAATAAAGAGCAGATACTTGAATATAAACCGCAAATACTGATATTTTGCTTATCACCAATTAATATTATTGATTTCTGTAATAATGTTGTATCAAAAGAATAGCAGGAGGAGAGAATGTTATTTAGTTCAATGACTTTTTTATATGTATTTTTACCTGTTGTATGTAGTTTGTACCTGCTCTGCCGAAAAGAACTTCATAACCCGATTCTTTTGATTGCAAGTATAATCTTTTATGCATGGGGAGAGCCGAAATATCTGGCAATTATGCTTTTAACGATTATTATCAATTACCTCGGAGCTGTTGCGATTGATAAAAACAAGATTCAGGGTTTATCTGCAAAACTTCCGCTCATATTGACAATTGCTATTAATTTGGGATTTCTTATTTATTTTAAGTATTTCAATTTCATACTTGATAATATAAACAATATTTTTCATTCCCATATAAATACTTTAGATATTATTATGCCGATAGGTATATCATTCTACACCTTTCAGGCTCTTTCTTATGTTGTGGATGTATACATGGGCGAATGCGAAGTACAAAAAAATATTTACAAGCTTGCGTTATATATTTGTCTTTTCCCACAATTAATAGCCGGACCTATTGTTAAATATCACGATGTTGCAGATCAAATAGATAATAGAGAGGTTACTTTTGATAAAGTAACTATCGGGGTGAAACGTTTTATTATCGGATTGTCTAAAAAAGTTTTGATTGCTAATACTCTTGCTGTTGTTGTTGATAATATATTTTCTCAATCACCGGATACTTTTTCTCATCTTGTATCCTGGATAGGGGCGATATTTTATTCTCTGCAATTGTATTTTGATTTTTCCGGATATTCTGATATGGCAATAGGACTTGGATTAATATTCGGGTTTAAGTTTATGGAAAACTTTAATTATCCGTATATTTCAAAATCAATATGCGAATTTTGGAGAAGATGGCATATATCTTTATCAACCTGGTTCAAGCAGTATGTTTATATCCCATTGGGCGGGAATCGCTGTTCACAAATTAAAATGGCAAGAAATTTAGGTATTGTATTTTTATTAACAGGTATCTGGCACGGTGCAGCCTGGAACTTCGTCATCTGGGGGATTTGGAACGGTATATTTATAATAATGGAGAAATTTACAGGATTAAATAAAGAAAAAACAAAATTATGGCAGATAATTCTACAGCATATTTATACTATTTTAATCTTTGTAATCGGCTGGGTTATGTTTAGAGCAGAAAATATGGGGTATGCATTTGAATATCTGAAAAATATGTTTGGGCTTTTATCTGTTCATAGTGAATACTCAATAGAATATTATATCGGGAATATTGAAATAATAACATTTGTTGTGGGATTGATATGTTGTACTCCTGTATTTAAAAATATTATCTATACAGAAAACAAAATCGGTAAATTATTTGTTAATATATGGCTTGTATGTTTATTAATTCTATCATCCGCTTTTCTTGCAGCATCAACATATAATCCGTTTATATATTTCAGATTTTAAAAAGAGATTTAAGTACTAATAATAAAAAAAGTTAATAATTTACGGGAATTAATTCCTTATTAATCCGATTGCTTTATCAAGGTTTGAAACTATCTTTGATTCAGGAAGTAATTTGTTTAAACCTGATTCAAATAATCTGTCTTTTAATTTCCTGTTTGAAATTACAAGTACAATCTCAACTCCTTGTTCTTTTAGACCTGCAATCATTTCTTCAAGTGCAAACATTGCTGAAATATCCATACTTTTTATTGACTCACAGTCAATTATAACATTTTTATAGTGTAAAAGATTTTCCATCTTAGAAAGGAGCAAAGATGCTGTTCCAAAAAACATTACTCCCCTGATATGTGCAATTATCAAATCTTTATTCTTATCTTCTTCTATAAAATTCTCATCAGGTTTGGAAATCTCCATCTCGATTTGCTGAGAAAGTTTGTAAGCAAGCAGCAGAGATGACAACACAATTCCGACACCGACTGCAAATATCAAATCATCCAGAACTGTTATTAAAAACACTGTTAACATAACCAAAATATCTCGTTTTGGCGCAACTTTTATAATGTTCAAGAACTTATAATCAATTATATCTATCCCGACTTTTACCAGTATTCCGGCTAATACCGCCAAAGGAATTTTAGCCGCAAAAGGTGCAAAGAATAAAATTACACCAATCAAAAATAATGCCTGAACTACGCCAGATAAACGTGAAGTCCCGCCCGCTTTAATATTTACAACCGTCCGCATTGTAGCACCGGCGCCAGCAATTCCTCCGAATATGGATGCGGCAATATTCCCTATACCTTGTCCTATGAGTTCCTTATTAGAGTCATGTTTTGTTTTAGTCAATGAATCCGCAACAAGTGATGTGAGTAAAGAGTCAATTGAACCCAGAATCCCGAGAGTCAAAGCCAGCGGAAGTATTGTTTGCAAATCCTCAAAAGATATCATTCCCAATTGGATTGATGGAAATGCACGGGGAATTTCGCCAATTGTCGGTACATTAAAATTATTTATGACACTGAATATTGTAACTAAAATTAGTGCAATCAAAGATGAAGGAACTATTTTGGATATTTTTTGGGGTGTCAAAAATATTATACAAAGAGTTAATAATCCAAGACATAGACTGCTATGGCTCATCATTGAAATATGTTTTACAAAGTATATTAACGACTCAAAAGGTGTTCCGTTAAAGTTTAGTCCGAATATAGGATTCAACTGTAAAAGAATAATAATAGCCCCGATACCGCTCATAAAACCGGATATTACAGGGTATGGAACATACTTTATTATTCCGCCGATTTTGGCAAACCCGAATATAAGCTGGAACAATCCTGCTAAAAATATTGTTGCAAAAATAAGTTTAAAATTTCCCGGATGTGTAACAAGCATAGATGCAATAACAACCGTCATCGGCCCTGTAGGCCCTGATATTTGTGTCGGTGTACCGCCGAATATTGAGGCAAAAAGGCTCAAAAATATTGCGCCGTATAACCCCGCCATCGCTCCAAGTCCGCTTGAAACACCAAATGCAAGTGATAGAGGAAGTGCAATGACTCCCGCTGTAATACCGCCGAATATATTCCCTCTTAATTTTGCGAAATCAACCATAATGTCTATTTTATCATAGTTTTAAGTCCTAATTTTTATTGCGTAATAAAAATTTACTTTTATACACTTAACAAAAGAATAAACACATGTTATAATAATTATATACAGGAAATACAATTACCCAGGATATTAAAATATGGATATTGCAAATGTATTAGGTGCGGAAGCATCAAGTAAAATTCAACTAATGCAAATGGAAATGCTGTCATCTGTTGTAGACGAAGTAGAACAAGCTGCCGTTAAGGTAGCAGAAACAGGTGATCCTGCATATATTTTAGAACTAAGTCCGATGGCTCTGGCAATGTTTAATCAATCTAAATAAATCCCTCTATTGGAGAATTGTACATTCCATTAAAATTTTAATAGAATGTATATGACAATAGAAAGGAGAGCTCCAATGATTGAAGAACACGAAAAGAAACATTGTTTTTTCAGATACTTAGGGCTGTTTATCGCAACACTGATTGGTGCATTTTTAGCTGTTTATTTTGTTACTGATATGGCAATAAACAGAATGATGAACCCTATGGTTGCGATGCACAGAATGGACAGAGAATTTGAAAAAATGGACAAAGATTTGATGTTTGTCCGCGAAATTCCGCCTTATCCGATGAAAGGTCATTTCGCTCAAAAAATGATGAAACATCATAATACTGTTAACTTTTTCAGAACACCTGATGAATACAAATTCATTATTGACCTAAAACCATTTGGCGGGAATCCTGATAACATAAAAGTTGTAACAGGTGATTCATCAATAACTATTTCCGGAGAGGCAACTCTTGGTAAAAAACATTCTGAAACATTTACAAGTTTTTCTCAAACCTACTCGCTTGATGAAGATGCGAATTTAGAAAAAATGACTAAACGAAAAGTTCACAACAGATATGTTATAACAGTTCCATTAGAGGATTAACGATAAATAAAATGCAGGTTTTAAAACCTGCATTTTGTTATTTAATACTTTCTTAAAATCCAATGCCACTTCAAATGCGTTAATACACATGTTATAATATAAAATATATTATCTATCACGAGGTGTTAATAATTAATGGCAAACTATGTTTTTGTAGCAAAAAGCTTAGATGGCTTTATTGCATCTAAAGATGGTTCAACAGAATGGCTAAATATTCCAAATCCTGACAAAACAGATTACGGGCTATTAAAATTCCTACAGAAAATTGATGCAATTATAATAGGACGCTGTACTTTTGAAAAAGCTTTAACCTACAAACCATATCCTTACACAAAACAGGTTTTTGTATTAAGTTCAACTTTAAAAAATATACCAATTAATCTACAAGATAGTGTAGAAATTGTAAATGGAGACTTACACCAGATTTGTCAAAAGATACGCAACGACGGTTTTAAAAATATATATATCGATGGAGCAAAAACAATCCAATCATTTTTGAAAGAAGACCTGATTGACGAAATGACTATCAACACACTCCCTATAATACTAGGCTCAGGAATTTCATTATTCGGGGAAATCGATAAAAGAATTGATTTTAAAAATACAAAAACTATTACTCATAAAAATGGAGTTATTACCAATATCTACACAAGAACATAGTGAAAAATATTTAAAAAAAGGGGATGTTTTTTACATCCCCTTTTTTTGTTTAGAATTCTAAACCTGCTTCTCTGGCAGCATCTGCAAGTGCCTGGATTCTTCCGTGATAAAGGAAACCTCCTCTATCAAATACAACACCTTTGATACCTGCTTTTAAAGCTTTTTTAGCAACAGCTTCGCCGACAACTTTTGCAGCTTCAATATTACCACCGTGTGATAATTTAGCTTTCAAATCCTTGTCATTAGAAGATGCTGATGCCAATGTTACATGGTTAACATCATCTATAACTTGAGCATAGATATGTTTTGTACTTCTGTAGACAGCCAATCTAGGATATTCAGCATCACCTGAAATATTTACTCTGATTGATTTATGTCTTTTTTGTACTCTTGGTTTTCTAGCTTCTTGTTTAATCATTTTTCTTTTCTCCTTAACCCAAACCTTCTTAACAACTTATTAAGGGTTTATGCGGGCTTATTTGTGTTTTATACAGTTTCCTGAAATTTCTCTTAGATTGCCATATTAAATTTAATGAACAGAATGGTTTGGTGGGAGTAAATAAATTTGATTATATTTACAATTTACCCATTAGATAACCAAACCGGACAATAAACGTAACATGACTACGTGCGTAGCACATCTCTAAGATTCGCCTGCGGCTCAAACATCACCTTAAGTTTTTGTTTGAGATCCTGAAACTAGTTCAGGATAAGAT
>CALUXV010000066.1 GCA_944324835.1 Candidatus Gastranaerophilales bacterium | reverse complement strand
AAGTAATTCCGCATGATAGAAACACGCTTTATATTTTTATTACTCAATCAGGCGAAACAAGTGATACCCTTGCAGCATTAAAGCGTGTTAATGAAGGATTTCAAGATGAAGGCGGGCATTACAACCTTGATACACTTTGTATTACAAACAAACAAGACTCAACAATATGGAACCTTGCAAAATACAAAATTGATTGTTCCGCAGGGATAGAAAACTCAATTGCTGCAACAAAATCATTCACCGCACAAATGTTATGTGTTCTGATTGTTGCACTAAAACTTTCACAACACAAAGGCGGAAATATTACAGAATATTTAAACTCTCTTGATAAACTGCCATCCGTTATGGAAGAAACATTCAAGCTAAGAGATAAAATTAAACACCTTGCAAGACTTTTATCAAAACAACCTTGTGTTGTAATAACTGCAGACGGGATTTCATATTCTATAGCCAAAGAAGCAGCACTGAAAATAAAAGAAACTTCTTATATGAATATTAACGCAATATATTTAGGCGAATTTATGCACGGACATGTTGCTGTACTAAATAATAAAGCAGCACTTGTATATATATCGGTAGATGCGATTTCTTATACTGCAGTAAAAAATCTCGAAAAAATTAGAGAGAATTATAAACCGGCAATGTTTATTATTGGAAAACACAATGACAGGATAATTTCTAATTTCAACATTAGTATTAATTGTGAAAATGAGATACTTCAAATGTTTTCAAATGTTGTAATAATACAACTGTTAGCACTTGAAATTGCACGAAAACTACACAGAAATATTGATAAACCTAAAGGTTTAAAAAAAGTTGTAACCTAAATAAACGGATTATTTCCGACAGTTATTTCAGGATTAATACCTTCTACCATTGCGGTTCTATCCTGATTCCGGCTCATATTCTTTTGAGCCTGATCGGCTTCGCCTGAACCGTACGTAGATACCATACTAGAATACAATAATTCACTAACTGAATTATTTTGAAGTGCTTCATCAATATTCAGATACTCATTTTGGTCCCGGTCGATGGAGTCAAATTCAGCTTCACCAACACCAAACTGCATTACCTGCTGTTTAGTCGGCTCTTCTGTCTTAAACAGTTTCGAAAAAGCTACATAAAGTTGTACTGTTGATATTGCCATCTTTAGTTCTCAACTCTCATCTTTTTTCATTGAACATATATATAAAGTAATATAAATTTACCTAATTTCAGTAAGTAAATTTTTTGTTACATTTGTTACAATTCGAAAAGATGAATAATTTAATGATGAGTATCAATTTGAGAACGTAATTTTTCCAACTCTTCTTTCAAATCCAAAACTTCGTACTTTAATCTGTTAAGTTCGCATCTTATAGGGTCAGGTATTCTGTTGTGCATCAACGTTCCATCCGGAGCTACATATTTTTGATGAACAACACGTCCCGGAACACCAACAACCGTTGAATGGTCAGGAACATCATTCACAACAACCGAGCCTGCACCGATTCTAACATGGTCACCGATTGTAATATTCCCGAGAACTTTCGCACCTGCCCCGATAATTACATTATTCCCAACTGTCGGGTGGCGTTTGCCGGATTCTTTTCCCGTTCCGCCTAAAGTTACCTGCTGATAAATCAGTACATCATCTCCGATTATTGCAGTTTCACCTATTACAACACCTTCTCCGTGATCAATAAACAACCGGTTCCCGATAGCTGCTCCCGGGTGAATCTCAATCCCCGTAATTATTCTTGTTAAATAAGAAATAAATCTCGGAATAAACGGCACATGCCAGTATCTGAGTTTGTGTGCAATTCTATGTGATATCAAAGCCTGTAAGCCCGGATAACAAAACAAAACCTCAAAAATATTTTTTGCAGCAGGGTCATTGTCATAAATAACTTTGATATCTTCTTTTATTTTATTTATTGCTCTTAATAACATTTAATCAAACAACTCCGTTGATAAATACCTTTCACCAAAGTCACAAATAATTGTAACAATTAGTTTATCAGGATATTTTTTACTCAATTCTTTTGCTGCACAAAGATTCGCACCCGATGAAATACCGCCTAAAATACCTTTTGTTCGTGCCAACTCTTTTGCCTCAACTATCGCACTATCACCTTTGACTGTCAATACCCCGTCCAGTTCAGATGATTTATAAATATCAGGGATAAAGTTAGCGCCGATACCCTGAATTTTATGAGGTCCTGCAACACCACTTGTAATCAAAGGACTTTCAAATGGTTCTACACCGAATACCTGTATATCAGGGTTTAGTTTTGAGAGTCCCTCTTTCAATCCGATTACTGTACCGCCTGTACCGACACCTGCAACTACTATATCCACTTTCCCATCTGTATCATTGAATATCTCTTTTGATGTCGTTTCAATATGTGCTTTGGCGTTTGAAAGGTTTGAAAACTGCATCGGAATAAATGATTTTGGATACTGCTTAGAGAGTTCTTCCGCTTTATCGACAGCCCCTTTCATCCCGAGTTCTTTTGGAGTCAGAACAAGTTCTGCACCGTAGCCTTTTATCATTTTTTTCCTCTCGTCAGACATATTTTCAGGCATAACGATAATAATCTTTAATCCCATAACCGCACAGCACATAGCAAGCCCGATACCTGTATTTCCGCTTGTAGGTTCAATTATTACGGTATCTTTATCTACTTTGCCAGCTGCGATTGCATCATTTAGCATATACAAAGATGCTCTGTCCTTCACGGAATTTGAAGGATTATAGTATTCGAGTTTTAAAAGAATATTATCGGAATACTTAACAAGAGGAGTATTCCCGATTAAATCAAGTACACTGTTATAAACTTTCATTATTTAACCAATTTCGCAAATTTTCTTTTGCCTGCCTGTAAAACTGTTTCATTCTCAACAGATACGGTATAGTTTATATCTGAAACCTTTTCTCCGTCAAATTTTACACCGCCGCCTTGAATAAGACGTTTTGCTTCACCCTTGCTTTGTACAAAGTTTAGTTCTAATAACAGGTCAAGAATATTTTTGTCTCCATCTATTTTAACAGTTGGAATATCCTGAGGAATTCCCTTGTTGGATACAACGTTGATAAATTCTTCCTGAGCTTTGTCTGCCGCCTCTTTCCCTTTGTACTCGGAGGTTATTGTATAAGCAAGTCTTAACTTGATATTTCTAGGGTTAACATTTCCTGATTCTAGTTCTGATTCAACCTCTTTTAATTCTTCCGGAGTAATATCTGTCAATAAATCAAAGTACTTAGGGATAAGAGTATCTGGAATACTCATCAACTTGCCGAACATATCGTTTGCTGAATCAGTAAGCGATATACAGTGTTCCGGATATGTTTTTGACATCTTAACCAATCCGTCTGTACCTTCAATCAACGGTAATAACATAACCATTTGCGGATATTTTTTACCGTATGCGGCTTGAATATCACGTCCTAAAAGGGTATTAAATCTCTGGTCAGAACCGCCGAATTCGATATCCGCATCTATAGCAACAGAATCGTAAGCCTGCATTAAAGGATAGAAAAATTCGTGGATTGAAATTGGTTTTCCTTCTGCATAGCGTTTTGCAAAATCATCTCTTGTCATCATCTGTGCAACCGTAACTTTGCCTGCAAGCTGCAAGAGTTCCATAAAGTTGAGTTTGTGCAGCCAATCCGCATTGTTTACAACTTCTGCCTTTGAAACATCAAGAACCATTGACATTTGTTCAAAATAAGATTTTGCATTTTCTTCAACCTGTTCTTTTGATAAGGCCGGTCTTGTTTCTGATTTACCTGAAGGGTCGCCAATCATTGCAGTTGCACCGCCGACAATAAGTACAAGTTTGTGCCCTAATTCCTGAAACTTTCTTAATTTCCTCATAACAACCGTATGTCCGAGGTGTAAATCAGGACGGGTTGGATCCATTCCGAGTTTTACCCTTAACGGTGTATTGGTATCATGGGCGTGCTGTAATTTTACCGCAAGTTCTTCGATTCCGCCCGGCAATACTTCCGCATTTTTCGCTAAAATCTTTGCTTGTTCAATAAATTCTTGTCTTATTTCCACGATATTTCCCTCTTAAATTATGTACAGATAAATTAATCATAACATAAAAAGTAATCAAATGAGAGAAGAAATATAAGTAATATGTAAATAAATTATTCTTGTTTTGCCGGCTTTCTATCTATTAAATCAATAGCTTCAACTGCAGTATTTTGAAGGTTTGTGTAATATCGTCTATCGTGAACATTTACTGTTGTATTCTTTCCGTATTCTGCAATATCGCTAATTTGTTTAAGCAAATCCGTTGTCATTGTAATTTCTTTAAACAGAGTTCCTTCATCTTTAATCTTAAATCCGGTATCTCCTTTAAACATTTCATGCCAATTCTGGGTTGAGAGTTCGTTTTCATCATTTAAATCCGCCCATTTATAAACGTGTTTTATCGCATCAGTATTTAAATGTAATTCTTGACCCAATCTCGGATAAACATCGGTATTGTATTCAAGAACTCTTTCAGATAAATCTGCAGTTTTTTCCTCTAAATGTTCATCCTCAAAAGGAACCATAGAATCGCCCAAACCTTTTTGTTCTTCTGTTGAAAGAGTAGCAAGTCCTGCTGCATATCCGGCAAGCTGCTGCGGTGATAAAGCTTTTAAATCCTGATTATAAATAGCGTCAATTATCGGAATTTGCTCGTATCCGTTTAATTGAGCCAATAATTCTCCTTTAGGTGTAACTTTATTGTCGGATGTTATAAAATAATTGTCTTTTAAAATATTTTCTTTATTATAAAAATCGTCAACAAGAGCATTAGACTTAATTGCTCTGACTGCCGGATCTTTATCATACGCATAAAGCGAACGTTCATAAAAATTATTCAAAAACTCTTTACTGTCAAAGTTTTTATCTACATTTGCAACAAATGAAAAATCTGTTTTTAAATGACTTTCAATATCGTTTGCTTTTTCAGAAATAAGTTTTTTAAACCCTTTTTCTTGAGCATTATTGCAAGCCATACAGTATGTATAACCCTTTTTATCAATACCACGTCTGCCTGCACGGCCTGCCATTTGGTGAAATTCGTTAGGCATAAGCATTCTTCTGCCATCTTCATTTACTTTAGTACTTACAGGTTTTATTAAACTTGTTATTACTGTTGTTCTTGCAGGCATGTTAATACCGGCTGAAAGAGTTTCAGTTGCAAATGCAACTTTTACTAGTTTTTGCTGGAACAATGATTCAATTAATTCCTTTTGTTCAGGAAGCATCCCTGCGTTATGTATAGCATACCCCCGGGTTAATGCTTCTTCATCTAACAATTCCCCGAGATACTTCCCTTGTTTTTGATAATTATATATTGTTCTGGCAATTTTTTTTGCTTCTTCCGGAGTTGTTAAAGACGGGCCGTTAAATTTCATTTCATTTAACAAATCTTTTGATTTACGTTTGCTAAATACAAAGAATATTGCGGGAACTTTGTCTTCTTTTTGTAATTTATTCACCATCGCAATATAATCTTCATTTGTCGGCTGAAGTTCAATTGGGTCTTTTGAACTCAATTTACGTGATTTTCCCGGTTTGATTCCTTTTTTATCATGTTCGTTTTGTTTATGTTCAAGTTTTACTACGTTAAATTCAAGAGGTACATGTCTATTTTCAGATGGAACATTTATAAGAACAGTGTGCGGTTTTCTGGTATCAATAGCTTTATAATTTTCATCAGGGGTAACTTTTTCTGATGTACCGTGCCCTTTAGTTGAGGCAATCCAATCGGTAATTTTATCGGCATTTCCCATTGTTCCTGAAAGGGCCAATATTTGAGTTTTAGGTTTTGTAAACAAAATAGATTGTTCCCAAACCCCGCCTCTATCCTCATCTGCAAGATAATGCAGTTCGTCAAATACAACCGTTTTTAAGTCTTTCAAAATTGGATTATGATTATTCATTGCATTTTGCATAAGCATATTCCGGTATACTTCGGTAGTCATAATAACAATCGGAGCATTTTTGTTTATCTTTCTGTCACCGGTTAATAAACCTACATTTTGCGGGCCGTATATTTTTTCAAATTCTCTTACTTTATCATTACTTAGCGCTTTTAACGGTGCAGTATAAAAAGTTTTTTTACCTTCGTTCAGGTTTTTTTGTATAACATAGTGGGCAATTGCAGTTTTTCCGGTACCTGTTGGAGCTGCGACAACAACATCATTTCCTTTGTACAGATTTTCTGCAGCAGCTTTTTGGTAAATATCAGCTTCAAAAGCCTTATTTGTTTTAGGATTTACAGGCAAATTGAAATAATTATCATCAAGCGTCTTTTTAAAATCCGGAGTATATCCGGTAAATTTAACCAATGATTTGTTTGCCGGGTTCAAATGGTTAAGATTTATTGTGTTATTCTTAACCGGTAACGTTGCACAATTCGCTTGTTTTCCGTTTGATTTGAAATTGGAAGAATATCCCCAAAAATTAACAGGGTAGTTTTGTATATGCATATAATTTCTCCACACTATAGTTTATTAGTTTAAAACACCATTAAGAGAAATTTTGCTAGTTGTATATACTTTTTGAAATAAATATTAACAAATCCAATATCTGTCAATATTAAATAGCAAATAAAAAAATAAACCTCCGAAAATTCCGGAAGTTTATTTTATAACAAAATATTGCTAATTAGAATCTATGAAAAATATCTTTTCAATAAACCTTCAAAACCTTGACCGTGACGAGCTTCGTCTTTAGCCATTTCGTGAACTGTATCATGGATTGCATCAAGTCCTAATTCTTTAGCTCTTTTTGCAATTTCCATTTTGCCTGCACAAGCACCAAATTCTGCTTCTGCTCTCATTTCTAAGTTTTTCTTAGTTGAGTTTGTTAACACATCACCTAATAATTCAGCGAATTTTGCTGCATGTTCTGCTTCTTCAAAAGCATATCTCTTATAAGCTTCAGCAACTTCAGGATAGCCTTCTCTTTCTGCTTGTCTTGACATTGCAAGGTACATACCAACTTCAGCACATTCACCTGTAAAGTGAGCATTCAAGCCTTCTAAAATTTCTTTATCAACACCTTTTGCAACACCTACAATGTGTTCTGTAGCGTATTGTTTTTTAGATTCGTCAACTTCATTAAATTTTTCTTTTGGAGCACCGCAAACAGGACATTTTTCAGGTGCTTCACCTTCTGCTGTATAACCGCAAATAGTACATACGTATTTCATAATCGTAACCTCCAACTGTGTAATACAAAATTTAGTGTACAACTTGTATGTTGGTAAAATCCTGAAACAAGTTCAGGATGACAAACATATAAAAATAATTTTTAAGTTCTCTACTTTTATATATAAATATGCCGATACCACTCTGCCGAGCAAATGATTAAGTATCATTTGTAAAAAATATGCCGATGGCCGGACTCGAACCGGCACGTGGTTGCCCACACAAGATTTTGAGTCTAGCACGTCTACCAATTTCATCACATCGGCATATTAATTTTTCAATCTGCAATTTTGCTCCTGTGATGAAATTGGTCTGAATGTTGAAAAGGCTC
>CALUXV010000065.1 GCA_944324835.1 Candidatus Gastranaerophilales bacterium | reverse complement strand
AAAAACGGAGAAGGCGGGATTCGAACCCGCGGTGAAGTTTCCCCCACACAAACGTTCCAGGTTTGCACCTTAAACCACTCGGACACCTCTCCGTGTATTTATATCTTATATGAATCAAAAGATTTTGTAAATGTATGCTATAATACTTTTATCGTTTAATAAATCTGTTGAGGAAATATAATGAGTCAATTTGTTTGGGACGAAAAATATGATGTAGGTATTAAACATTTTAATAATCAGCACAAACAACTCCTTGATGCATTAAGAGATGTTTATAAAGCAATGGAAAATAAAGAGGACAAAGCCGCAATTGCAACTGTTCTTAATAACCTTATTAAATATGCTAAAGAACATCTCACACAAGAAGAAACCTGCCTTAAAGAAAATAAATACCCTGATTTTGAAAACCATAAAAAATTACACGAAGTATTTATTTCTAAAATTATTCAATTCTATGAAGATTTAAAAAATGATAAATTTACGATTCATTTTGAAATAGCAATATTTATAAAAAATTGGATTACTAATCATATTATGATAATTGATAAACAATACACGGAATTTCTGCATTCTAAAGGAATTTATTAATAATAAAGAGTGATAGCTGGATTTTTTATTTGTGATAGATGTCTCTCTATAATATAGGTGGGCATTATTCTGCTGCTAATTCTCCTCTATAAAATTTCATTAGATTTTGTAATCTGATTTGTTTTTCTTGTATTCTTTCAAATCCATTTTTAATTTCTTCTAATTCCGCAAGCAATGTTGCTAAATCTTTTCTTTGTTGAACTTGCCTTTTTTCTTCTTTATCTTCTTGTTTTACTTCTGCCTCTGTCCAATTTCCCGGGAAACATCCATTAAAAAAATCACGTCTATTATTATTCATATCATTAAACTCCTTCTGCTAAACCGTGTATCAAATCAATACAGTCATAATTTCCGTATTTAAAAGTATACCCTTGCTTTGCATACTCACTTACTTCAGTTTTAATTCCTTTAAAAGCAGGAGAATTAAAATCAAAACCTGCCATCTCAGAATATTCAACCATCATTTCATCAACGTCAAAATACTTATCCATATACTTAAATCCTCTAACCAACTCCTAACGATATTTTTTCTAACGGCTATTTGGATGAAAATCTTTAATACTTCTTGTAAAATGTTAAATTTTTGTTACAATAGAATAAGAATTAACATTAAATTCAGGATATGAAAATGAAACTTATTATAGGCTCAGACCACGGCGGGTTTAATCTAAAAGAAAAACTAATCGAACATCTTAAATTAAAAGGATATGACATTGATGATGAAGGAACATATACTCCTGATTCATGTGATTACCCAGTAATTGCACAAAAAGTATGTTCAAAAGTACTAGAAAACAATTCTAATCTAGGTATTTTGGTTTGTGGTACAGGACTTGGCATGTCTATCTATGCAAACAAAGTCAAAGGAATAAGAGCAGCACATTGCACAGATACATTTTCTGCACGTTTAACAAAGCAGCATAATAACTCTAATGTACTTTGTTTAGGAGAAAGAATAACAGGAGTCGGGCTTGCGATGGATATCGTTGATGAATGGCTTAACGCATCATTTGAAGGCGGCAGACACCAAAAAAGAGTTGATATGATAAATAAATTAGATATGGAGAGAAATGATTAATGAGTGATGTTTCCTCTTTAAAATTGGCATGTGTTATTGCAAGAATACTGGATGAAAAACTGGGAAAAGATATTTCTATTTTGAATATTAGTCATGTATCCTCTTTTGCAGATTATTTTGTAATCTGTTCCGGGGATGTAAGTACTCAGGTAAAAGCCTTAACATCTGCTGTTAAGATGAAAATAAAAGATTATTTTTCAATCCTTCCTCTGCGCTCGGAGCAGGATTTAAGAAACCGCTGGAATCTTCTTGATTATGGCGAAGTTGTTGTTCATATATTGCAAAAGGATGAACGTGAAACATATGCCATTGAAAAATTCTGGAACCATGCTTTCAGTGTATCAGAAGAAGAATGGATGAAAGAATCAGAAGAATATTCTGAATATGATAAAAAGTAACGAAATGATAAGAACTTTACGAAAATAGGATAATACGGTAGAATTTAACTATGAATGAACAAGAAATTAAACAAGCAGTACAAAAAACAGTTATAGCATTGGCAAAAGAGCCAAAAAATCCGGATCATTACCATGAATTGGCAAAATATTATGCAATGCTTGAAGAATATGACAAAGTTATATCAATATATGACAATTTGTTGTCTTTTGCTCCAAATGATATGGATGCACTTCTTAACATGGGTAGTATCTGGTATTACGAAAAAGAATACAGAAAAGCTTTAAAATGCTTCGAAAAAGCTATGTCTGTAAATCCAAGTAATTATCTGGTTTATTATAACCTTGCTAATACCTATGCTGAAATGAAAAATTTTGCAAAAGCATTAAGATGGTACAACAGAACTTTAGACTTTATTTCTAATGAGCCTGAAGTATATAACTCAATTGCACTTTTATACCATGATTTTGAAGATTATGTTGAAGCCAAAGCTTATTACGAAAAAGCATTATCTCTTGACCCTAAAAACCTTACAGCGTTGGTTGATTTAGGCAATGTTTGTTTCAAACTCTATGACTATGAAGGTGCTTATGACTATTATCACCAAGTATTTGAAATTGAACCAACGAATCAAACGGTTGCTCTTTGTTTAGCAAATACTTTATCATTGTTGAAGAAAGAGGATATGGCGAATCAGTATTTTGATTTAGCTTTAACTCTTGAAGGAGACAGCAAATACAGAGCAATAATATGTTATGCAATTTCTAAATCAGATTTCCAAAAATACGATGAAGCAATAGAACTTTATAAAAAAGCAATTGAAATGAATCCGCAAGAACCTAAAGCATATATTCTTTTAGGGAATATGTATTCAAACCAAAGATTGTTTGATAAAGCAGAAGAACAGTACAAAGCTGCTTTGCGTATTTCAAAATTAGATCCGGATTTATATATTTTGATTGCAAATACTTACTATATGAATAATGAAGTTGAACGTTCAATTTATTCATATAAAGCTGCGGTTGGGCTTCGTCCTGAAAACGATGAGTTTAAACTTGTATACATTCAAGTTTTAGAAGATTATATAGAAGAACTTAGAAAGGATGAAATCATTGAGGAATTCCAATAATAAACCTTATATGATAGAACGTTTAGTATCTGCAGGTTCATATATTTCAATGGGCATGGTAGGTTTTATTTGGCTGATTATTTGTGCACTTACTAAATCAAACCTTAGACCGTTTTTGAAATACCATATTTTTCAATCATTCTTTTTAATTATGGCATTATTTTTATTAAACGTTTTTGCTGAATTTGTTGTAAGTATATTAAGCTTTATTCCAATTATAAGCTTGTTAACATACAAAATCTTATTTTTCTTTACAGCACCAATGATATTTGGGTTCTCGATAATAAATTTCTGTATTCTTGTACTTATGGTTTATCTTGTTTTAACTTCATTGCAAGGCAAATACAGCTATATCCCTTGGATTTCAAATATAATTGATTCAAATGTCGGAAGATAAATTATAATTCTTCGTAAAGAGTTGAAGATTCTTGAACACTGACATTCCCTGTCGGCACAATTAGTACTTTTACTTCAATTGTTTTATTTGTGTATTCGATTTTTATAATATCTCCAACTTTCAATTGTTTTGCGGGTTTTGCAATATTACCGTTAACATACACCTTTCCCATTTCAGAAACAGAGTTTGCAACAGTTCTTCGTTTTATTAATCTAGATACTTTTAAAAACTTATCTAATCTCATGTTATTATTTTAACATAGAAAGTTAATAATGCATTAATATTATAGTTAACGGTAGACTAAAGTCTACCCTACTACTGCCCTTGTCTTGGATTTCTTCCACGCTCGAATAGGCTCATTTTTGAGCGGAATTTCAACGTTGGTAAGATCCCGAAACGAGTTCGGGATGACAGAAAAACGGTCATTCTGAGCGTATGCGAAGTCTTTTTGATAATTGATAAGTGACTTGGCATTAACCCTCTCCTTGAGGAGAGGGCAGGGTGAGGTGTAGTTTTTTGATAAGTGATTAAGTGACTGGGTGACTAAGTGATTAATAAAGTGAATAGTGATTAGTGAGGAGTGAATAGACGTTTCCTGTCTTTCTGAGGGCGCAGCTCGAAGAATCTCTTTTTGAATAAAATTCTATTGCATTCAACCATGCGGTCCTTCGTACTCACTCAGGACGACGAAAAGATTTATATAATGTATTATATAAATCTTTCCATTCAGGGTTAAATTTATTTATTAAATTATTTTTATAATCCCGTTTTTTACCTTTTAAATATTTTTCTAGTGCAATTGCAGATTCTATATTATCGACTACTTCAAAATATACTAATTTATTTAGATTATATTTTTTACTAAATCCATCAACAAATTTATTTTTATGTTGGTATATTCTTTTCACAAGATTTGATGTAACACCTATATAAATTGTTGTATTATTTTGATTTACCAATATATATACATATCCCGATTTATTATTCATGTTAGTTATTTTATCATGGTTAATGATGATATGAAATAAATTTGGATAAAAAAGAGATTCTTCGGGCTGCGCTTTCAGAATGACGGAATCAAAATAAAGATTCTTCGCATACGCTCTGAATGACCGGTTCTCCGTCGTCCTGAGTGAATACGAAGGACCGCAAGGTCAAACACTCCGGAATTTTGTTGTAATTAGATTCTTCGGGCTGCGCTTTCAGAATGACGGAATCAAAATAAAGATTCTTCGGCTGCGCTCTAAATGACGGGAAAGCAGCTTTACCGCTGTAATAAATTGCACATGCTGCTGAAAAATTCAGGTGGACATAACATTTTATATGCCCACCTGAATAATAATTATAAATTTTTATAAAATTTATTTATGACTTAATCAATAAACTTGCGCCGATAACACCTGCAGAGTTGCCTAATTGTGCCGGTACAATTTCAACAGCAGAGCCAGCAATCGGCATTGCTCGTTTAATCAAGTTTTCTTTTATCGGATTTAACAGTAAATCACCTGCAGCAGCAACACCGCCGCCGATAATGATTTTTTCAGGATTTAGAAGGTTTACAACACTTGCAAGACCTATTCCTATGTATTCACCAACAATTGTAAAGATTCTTTTTGCTACAGGGTCGCCTTGTTTTGCAGCTTCTGAAACGATATATGGAGTTATATCAGGGTTTGCAAGTTCTCTGTATTTTGTAGATTTGCCGCCTTTGATATATTCTTCAGCCATTGCAACAATACTAGGGCCTGATGCAAAAGCTTCTAAACAACCTCTGTCACCACATCCGCAAAGAGGGCCGCCGTGCATATCGAGTTTGATATGACCGATTTCTCCGGCTGCATTGCTTGCGCCTCTGACAAGTTTACCGTTTATGATAAGCCCTGAACCAATACCTGTTCCGACTGTTATACAGATTAAGTTTTCACAGCCAATACCAGCACCGTAGTTAAGTTCACCTAATGCAGCACATCTAACATCATTATCTACTCTTGTCGGAATACCAAATTCTTTTTCCATAATTTCTGCAATAGGGACTTCTACCCAGCCAGGAATATTCGGGGCAAGTCTTACAACACCTTTTTTGTAATCAATTTGTCCCGGGAATCCGAATCCGATTCCTTCAATTGATTTTTTGTCAGATTTGGTTTCTTTAATAAGTTCTGCAATAGCATCTTTCATATTGTTGATAGTGTATTCATAGCCCATTTCCGCACGGGTCGGGATTGAGTTTGAATAAATTATATTTCCTTTATCGTTAACTAAAGCGATTTTAACATTAGTTCCGCCAACATCTATACCTATTCTGTTGCCCATTATATAAATCTCCTTCTTATAAATACTAACAGCTTTTATATTTTATATTAAACAAATGCCAGGGTAAAGTATGAATAAATGTAAATATTATATTTATATAAGGCAAATTATATTATTAAAAAACGTTTGTATAAGTACTATAGTATAACTGTGTGTATTTTTACGTAAAAAGTGTGTAACCAATGGGCATATCTCGAAAAATATTTGATTTAATCCCTAATATAACTATTCGAAACAAAGACCGCCTAAAAATACTTAATAAAGTAGGTGATATAATGGGACGTCCTATGCCAAACCGTTTAATCATGGGAGGAACAGCTATTGTTACACAACCGTTTATAGATGAACATAATAAGAGAGTTGATAAAGAAACCGCACGGGCATCAAGAAACCGTACTATTGGTAAAATTGTTGCAGGTACAACTGTTGGATGCATAGTTAGAGGAATCATATTTGATCTTGTTGGAAGGTGCACACACGAAGATATCAGTGTAGATAGATGGGATAATCTACTAACACCAAGAAATACTTCAACTATAAAACCATCTATGCTACCTAACAGATTGAGAAACTACAGAACAGCACTTTCTACAATTATTGCAATGTTTGTAATGATTGGTACAAATGTGGCTTTTGATTTACCTTTAACAAATATGATTTCAAATTTTTTGAATAAAGTTGATGCTAAGAAAAAAAATAAAAAAGTAAATACTCAACAACAATCGCAATACCAATCAGATATAAAATCAAAAATTTTGGACAGTTTTAAAAATGTCGAAGGAGGGAAGTTATGAAATTTCCTAGACAGATAACCAAAACAGCAGATTTTATACTTGAACATTTTTCTAAAGATTTAGGAACAACATTAATCTGGACTACAATTGTTGGCTGGATTGCATCATCTGCAGCGCAAATATGCGGGATTCTTAGAAATCCTAATTATACAAAAGAACAAAAATCATTTATGATTCCGCAAGAAATTGGTGATGCAGCAATGAATATTGCAACATTTTTCCTGATAACAACTCCATTAAAAAAATTCGCAAATAAATTAGTAAAAACAGGAAAAATTATTCCAAAAGCATTAAGATCCCAAATAGTACGTCATGGCGATGCTGATAAAATTGGAAGCTTTGATTTCAATATTCGAAAGCTGCCATATTTCCAGAGTGCAAATATGGAAAAAACTTATAATTCATTTCATAATTTTATGAGTACATCTGCTGCGGTTGTTGGAGGGATTATTTCTAGCAATATTGTAACTCCAATTTTACGTAACAGACTCGCATCAAAACACAAAGATAAGGCCATGCTAAAACTTAACACAACAAATAATATGAACCGAGTAAATATTAATAACCCGTCATCCACACAAGTTAAACCAGTTCACACAAGCGTATTTGACCACTTTAAACAACAAAATATGAGTATTTAAAATAATATTTGACATTAAAATATGTTTTGGATAATATTTAAATTACGGAAGGGCGTTTAACTCAGTTGCCCAGTGAAAGTTTACTTTCACGAATGTAGAAAATCTGCGTCGATGAGACGTTCTACAAACTGAGATGACAATTGAAAATTTAAAATTAGGTGCGGGCGTTTAGCTCAGTTGCCCAGTGAAAGTTTACTTTCACGAATGTAGAAAATCTGCGTCGATGAGACGATCTACAAACTGAGATGACAATTGAAAATTTAAAATTAGGTGCGGGCGTTTAGCTCAGTTGGTAGAGCGTCTCCCTTACAAGGAGAGGGTCAGAAGTTCGAGTCTTCTAACGCCCA
>CALUXV010000064.1 GCA_944324835.1 Candidatus Gastranaerophilales bacterium | reverse complement strand
GAAGTCCGGTTTGACTTGTAGCTACAAGTCTAAATTGTTATTCCAAAATTTCACCGTCAAACCATTCTGTTCATTTGGTTTGTATTACATACGTAGACATGTTACGTTGGAAGTCCGGTTTGACTTATGGCTACAAGTCTGAATTGTTATTCCAAAATTTCACCGTCAAACCATTCTGTTCATTTGGTTTGTTACAAGTGACTGAGTGATTAGGTGACTAAGTGATTAGGTGGTTTTAAGCCCTATCCTTGAGGAGGCGGATTTCTGTACGGACAAAGTCCGGATAGCGAACAGATGGAACCGACAGTGGCATAGCCACGAAGGTGACATTCTGTGAGCGTGGAAGAAATCCAAGACAAGGGCAGGGTGAGGTGTAGGTTTTAGTGAACAGTGATTAGTGAGGAGTGAGTAGACACTTTCTGTCATCCTGAAGGGGTAAATGATTTTTTGTGAGGAGAGAATAGACGTTATAATCAAATATCCACACTGGTAAGAACCTGAAATAAATTCAGGTTGACAAAATTTTCGTAGATTGTGAATCGGGGTAAATAATTTTCCGTTATTACGAACGAAGTGAAGTAATCTTTTTGATATGAAAGATAGTTTTCGTTAATGCATAGCAATGACTGTTTACATTTACTTCCACTTGTCAAAAAAATAGGAAGTCCTATTGGACTTCCTAATAGTAAAATAATAATTTAATATATTGATTTTAAACAATTATTTTAATTTACTATACACATCATCTGTAACGGGTTCCAGCCATTCATTTGATGTTTCAACTCCGTCAAGTTCGACTGCGAGATGTGAGAACCAGGAATCCGGAGCGGCACCGTGCCAGTGTTTAACATTTGCCGGAATATTTATTACATCACCGGGTTTCATCTCAATCGGGTCTTTCCCCCATTCCTGATAATAACCACGCCCGCCTACAGCAATCAACATCTGTCCTCCACCGGATTTTGCTTTATGTATATGCCAGTTATTTCTGCATTTAGGTTCAAATGTAACATTATATATTTTGACTTGCTCCGTTGAAACCGGTGCTAAATAACTTTGTCCCGTAAAATATTTTGCATAAGCATTGTTTGGCTCTCCAATCGGGAACATTATAGTTTTTGCATAAGCTTCTTTTTCTGTCATAGCAGGTTCGTCATCATTCCAAACTTCTTTTGCCAAATTAAACACTGCCCACGCTTTTGGCCATCCTGCATAAAAGGCATTATGAGTAATTATTGCCGCAATTTCAGATTTTGTGACCCCGTTCTGTTTTGCAGTTTGAAGGTGATATTTTAAGGATGAATCAACCAGTCCCTGCGACATTAATGAAACAACTGTTATAATACTTCTTGTTTTTAAATCAATATCTTGATTATTCCAGTTTTCACCAAATAAAACATCATCATTAAAATGTGCAAATTCCGGTGCGAAATTCCCGAGCTGCACTCTTCCTGCTGTTTGTGTAATTTTTTTCATACTAACTCCTTTATTAAATTCTTTGTTCGTTCTTGCAAAGCAAGGGTTTAAAACAAAACCTGCTACCAATGCTGTTACGGTTAGTATTGTTAACAATTTGTTTTTCACATTCATTTCTCCTATAAGTTTATCCTATATATTTTTACCCAGTTCATAAGCCTGTTGAACAAACGGAGTATTATTAACACTATCTTCCATCCAAACTCCTGATGCAATAATCTTGCCGGAATCAGACCAGTTTAAATACTGCAGCATTGTTTCATAATGATTGATAATAGGTTCTGCACTTTTAGATGATGTATCTGCATAAGTAAGTATCAGTGCAGATTTTTTAGGTACATGTATTTGTCCGTTTATTGCATAAAATCTGTCTATGACTGCTTTTATCTGTGCAGAAATTCCAAAATAATACATCGGTGATGCAAAAACAACTGCATCCGCATCAATAATATTTTCTTTTACAAATTCAAAATCATCTTTAAATACACATTGGCCGCTCATTCCGCACTTGTTGCAGGCAACACATGGATGAACATTCTTGAATGCAGAATCAAATCTAACAACCGTATGTCCTGCATCTTCTGCGCCTTTAATAAAGCTATCTACTAATGTATTTGAATTCCCGTTTTTTCTAGGACTTCCTGTTATAACTAATATTTTCATATTTCCCTCCTTTTATTATACTTTAATACCTGATAGCTACTATCAGTCAAGAGGGAATAATGTTTGTTTTATAAAATTTTATATATTAAAAAACTGACTAATTAAAGATTTTAAATATTTTTCGCAGGAAATTATCTTTTTTTTCTAATTGTTCGATTCTTTCAGATAATTTTTTATTATGTTCAATAAGTTCTTGAATTTGTTCCGATAAAATTTCGTTATCACGTTTATATCCGCCTGCTTCAATAAGTTTTTCTGCCATATCGGAATTTCTTATATCGTCAGTAATTTTTTTTGCAACAGATTCTGCAAGCATTTGAAGGGTCTGGGTTGAAACATCAAGTGTCAAATTCCTCAATTCAGATTTCGGATAAGTCATTTCCATTGGGGTTGTATCATCTATTTCTGCAAGCGCTGTATTTACAGGTTCTTTTTCTTCTCTGTTGGGATTTGTAATATTCCCCAGTTTATGAATTATTTGTTCATCAGAAAACCCTTGTGCTTTAAGGTTAATTCCTTTTTTAATACGTTCTATTGCATAATCATCATAATATTCTTCTTTTGAATCGTCTTCATAAACAGCTTCAATATTCCACATTTCAATAAATGAAATTAGTGTTTTTCTATCTATATAATAGTTTTCATTGTTTAATCTTAATAGAATATCATTTTTATTATACATTTAATTTAACCTTATCTTTTTATTTGTCTTGCAATATCACGTTCTTGAGTTTTCTTGGTAATAGCATCTCTTTTATCATAGAGTTTTTTACCTTTAGCAAGGCCTATTTCCAGTTTTGCCAACCCTTGTACAAAGAACATTTCAAGAGGAATAATTGAGTATCCGTCTTTTTTTACTTTTGTATGGATTTTAAGAATTTCTTTTTTTGTTAAAAGAAGTTTTCTTACTCTATCCGGTTTATGGTTATATCTGTTTCCTTGTTCATATGGTGAGATATGGGAGCCATACAGAAAAACTTCACCGTCTTCAATTTTCGCAAACGAATCTTTCAGGTTAACGGCATTTCGTCTTATTGACTTTATTTCCGTACCTGTCAGAACGATTCCGGCAGTATATTTTTCAAATATAGTGAAATCGTGGAATGCTTTTCTGTTTGTTGTGATAATCTTTCTGCCCATAGTTTGAATTATAATCCAAACTTGGATGATTGAAAAGAGTTTCGTTTTATAAATTCTCTGTCAATTTTATTGAGACAATCCAGTTTTTTGCCTATCCAGCGTGGCGCAATTAATTCTTTTTTTAATCCGTTTCCTGCAAGCCTATGGATAGTTGTTTCTGGCGGCAGGTATTCCAAAAAATCACAAACAGTATTCACATATTCATCCTCTGACATAAAATCAACTTCACCTCTTGCGTACATTTCAGCAAGTTTTGTGTTTTCTAAAGCGCAGAGCATATGAATTTTTACGCCGTCAACCTTTAACTCCGCAAGTTTTTGTGCCGTTTCCATCATTTCATCATGAGTTTCCCAGAGCCCTAATATAACGTGGACACAAACATTTATACCGTATTCTTTTGTTTTTTCATAACTTCTTAAAAAAGTTTCAAATGTTTCGCCGCGGTTGATTCTTTTCAACGTTTTGTTATGTATGGATTGAAGTCCGTATTCTATCCAGGTATAGTAATCCTTTGAAATATTGCTTATCAGTTTTAGCTTGTCATCATCAACGCAATCAGGTCTTGTTCCGATTGATAATCCTACGATATCAGGGTGGGTAAGTGATGCTTTGTATATTTTTTCAAGTTCATTTACCGGTTTGTAGGTATTTGTATATGCCTGAAAATATGCCATAAACTTTTCAGCCTTAAAACGTTTAGAAAGGGTTTCTGCACCTGTTTTAACCTGTTCTTCTATTGATAAAAGATTTGAATGTGCCTGTGAAAAGCTTCCGGAACCGTCACAAAAAATACACCCTCCGGTAGATATTGTTCCGTCACGGTTTGGACAGGAAAATCCAGCATCAAGGGTGATTTTATAAACTTTTGCTCCAAATTTGTTTTTTAAAAACGCACTGAATTGGTTATAGCGTTTGTCTGTATTATTAAAAAACATTATTGATTTTCGTGTTTATCTTCAACTATCGGATATACATAGTGTTCGCCGCAGTTTGGACAAACAACTTCCTGCTGTTTACCTTCTTCGAGTTCTGCAACTTCGAATAAAGTTCTGCAGCCTGATTGTGTGCATCTTATTGCCCAGCTTGGTCTTACTAATCTTGCCATAATATAATATTCTCCTTCTTTTCTAATATAGTAACATTATAAGCTATGTTTGTAAATATATCTGCTTGAAATTTTATCTCTAACTCTGTTAAAGTATTATAATAAATAAGAGGGTAAATATGAGAAAAGTTTTTATTAGTTTATTAATATCTATATTTTTGGCTGTTCCTGTATTAGCGCAGGCAGAATATTGCTGTGAAGTTCCGGAAAATCTTGCATCACCGGTTGCAAGAGGAATAACCAATGCTCTGGGGTGGAATTTTTGGACTAAAAAAGCTGCTAAAATAGCCATTATAAAAGTTTTAAAAAGAAATGCAGAAGGAGATTACGATGTAAAAATCGATTCATTCTCTGCAATGGATTTAAAAAAAGGAAAGTTTAAATCAGCAGAAATTAAAGGGAAAAATATAAATACTCATGGAGTTTATGTTTCATCCGTTGTTATGAATACTTTATGTGATTATAACTATGTTGATTATTGGAAACGTCCTGTTATATTTTATACAGATTTACCATTAAAATTTAATGCGGTAATTACGGAAGAAGATTTAAACAAAACTCTTGTCGATTTAGGTTATATCAAGAAACTTACAGATTTAAACATTGGCGGTATATCTTTATTTTCAGTAGATAATGTTGTGTTCAAAATGAAAAATAACAAGATATACCTTATTGCTCAAATGAAAGCTCCGTTTTTAATGGGGGAAAGACTGGTTAAATTTACATTTTCAGGAAAACTTAATATAGAAGACGGAAAAATTGTTTTAGATAATCTGCAATCAGAAAACCTTCGAAATATAAATTTAAATGCATTTGTTGATATTATTAATTCAATGAATCCATTTGATTTGCCTTTGAGATTATTTAAAGGAGCGGATTCAACCTTATCAATCAGTAATATCAAAATACTTGACAATAAAATGTATGTTGATGGTATCATGGTTATAAAGAGGTCTTGTGATGGGCAGACGGAAGAAAAAACAGAATAACAATTTAAGAAATATCGGTTTAGGAGCGCTTGTAGCTCTTGTGGGAATTTTTGGATACTTAAATTATATTGATGGGAACATTAAACTTCCATCAATGGACATTTTTTATAAATACAAAAATGCTTCACGAATAGAAGAACCTATAATACCTCAAGAACCCGTTACAAAACCTGTAGAAACACAAAAAACATACCCTCAAGTCAAAATATTTTTTATAGGGCAATCAAATGGTAAATCTGTTTATAGAACTGTATACAGAGTAAATGATACAGGGAAATCAAATATTGAATATGCCGTAAAGTGCCTTTTACAAGGCCCGACTAAATATGAAAGAAGCAAGGGCGTATATTCAGAAATTCCGCCGACAAAACTGTTATCCGTAACTGAAACGACATCAAAAGTTATTATTAATTTATCGGATTCTTTTGGTACAGGAGGCGGTGCTGATAGTTTATACAAAAGGATGTATCAACTAATTAAAACAGTAAATTATAATTGCAATAAACCTGTATATCTTCAAATAAACGGGAAAATGGTTGAAACTATCGGAGGTGAAGGTTTAATGTTAAAACAACCTCTTGATGGGAGTTCTCTAGATGAATAAAAATCTGGATTATTATATGAATCTAAACTGGACATTGATTGAAGGGGAAGATTTAGATTTTAACGGTGAGCCATATCATTATATAGAAATAAAAGAAATTCCAAGCTTTGTTTTTTGTGCAAAAACCAGAGAAAAAGCATTGGAATATTACAAAAAACAATTGAGATTAACATTAATGATAATGCTAGAAGATGGTGACAGAATTATAGAACCGGGCGAAGAAATCGATGAATAAATTAGAGATACAGATAGGAAGATTAGAATTATCTGATTTAGATGATTTAATGAAAATTGAATCAACTGCTTATGGTCCGCATCACTGGTCTAGAGACTCATTCGTTGCAGAATTAGAGAACAAAATTGCAAAATACTACGCTGTAAAAAATACAGATAATAAACTTATTGCATATATAGGGGTCTGGCATATTGTAGATGAAGCCCATATTACCACAATTGCCGTACATGAAAACTACAGACGACATCATATTGCAGAAGCTCTTATTGCGAAAATGCTTGAGGATTGCTATAATAACTATATTAAATATATTACACTTGAGGTTAGGGCAAGTAACGTTCCGGCTATTAAACTCTATGAAAAATACGGGTTTAAATCCTTAGGCGTGAGAAAAGGTTATTATCAAGATAACGGAGAAGATGCTTTGATAATGTGGACAGAAAATATTTTTCACGACAGTTTCAAAGTTTTGTATAAAAATAACATTAAAGAAATAAACAATTATCTTATTATAAAATGACAAAAAGAATCGAAGCACAATTAAATAAATTTATAAATAGAGGAGAAGCCGCAAAATTCACACTTGGAACATTAGTTTTAATGTGCTGCTGCGGGTTATTAATTATAATCTCCACATTTACACAGTTAAATTTTACGCATCCGATAATTCCATTTGATTTATTTTCTAACTGGAATCATTATTTTACTGATGCCGGCATCAATTGGTCTGGGTTCTTAAAACATTACAAATATATACCTCAAATCCCTGTTATATTTTTCATTTTAAGCCTATTAGACAGAAAATATTCTATATTAACAGTTACGGGATATATAATATTAGGGCTTGCCGGATACCCGATTTTTGCTTTAGGCGGCGGTTGGAGATATATTTTCGAATATGGATTTTATTATATATTAGGCTATATTCCGGCACTATTTTTTGCAGGCTCTATTACTAAAGGAAATTATTCATTCATAAACATTTTAAAAGCTGCATTTGTCGGTGTGATTGTTGTTCATTTGATAGGCAGTCTGGGAATGATATTTATTGCAACTTTAAAACATGAATCATCAATGGCAATTTTAGGTTGGATTCTTACAATGAGCGGTATGAAAATGGTTTATGATATGTTCTTTTCTGTTATCGCAATATATCTTGGCCAGATTGTAAAACGTCTTATCTGGATTGTTATGAGTTAGGGGTAAATGGGGGGCTGGAATTCAGTCTACATTTTTTCTGCCCTTAGAATTTCGAAAAACCAATAATTACAAGGTTTTAGTCACGGTAATCTATTACAAAAGACAATGACACAATTACTTGTTATTACAAGCAGTCACCAACTTCTTTATGCAGCAGCCCCGCCGGTGCCGGCACCTGCTCCTGCGCCACCGGTTGTATCTTCAGGTTTTTCTTCTTTATCTTCCGGTTTATTTTGACCGCCTAAAGCTTGTGCTTGTTTTTGGTTCGCTTTATCTGTTTCTTGTTGTGTCTTTTCTGTTGCTTCTGTAGATG
>CALUXV010000063.1 GCA_944324835.1 Candidatus Gastranaerophilales bacterium | reverse complement strand
AAAGCAGAAGCGGAAGCTAAAGCAAAAGCAGAAGCGGAAGCTAAAGCAAAAGCCGAAGTGGAAGCTAAAGCTAAAGCAGAAGCGGAAGCTAAAGCAAAAGCAGAAGCGGAAGCTAAAGCAGATAGTAATATAACAAAACAAAGCAAAATACAACGCCCGAAAAATCTGCCGCCTACAGTTATTAAAGGCTTAGATTTTGGAGAAGATTTAGCAGAGCTAATCAAAAACAAAAATGCAACACCAAAATCAATACAAAAATTAGTAAATAAACATTTCGAAACTGATAATATTCATGTTCACTCAATGTCTGAATATGAAAACTTTGGACCGACAGGAGTTAACAAAGCTCATAAAGCAGCAACAACAAGAGCTACTTTTAATGATTATTGTGAGCTTGAAAAGCTTGATATATTCCTGCCGGAAGTTGATTATAATAACCCTGAAGCAGTTCTTGAATATTTAGACAAAACCTGTCACGAATTTACACACGCAGCACAAATGCTGGGAAATAAAGAGAAATTAGAATATTTCTCACCTTCTATTGAAGGGCGACTGCTAAACTATATACAAAAAGTTATTACAGATAAATTTACTGATAAGTTAGTTGTAGATAGTGCGACTGCTTTCATAAAAGAAAGCAAAACACCGGTAAAAACAATATCTGACTACAATAAATTTATGGATTCACCTGCAGAAAATATTACAAGAGAAAAAATCGGTGAAATTCTTAAACTCGGCAAAGACGACAAAACTCAAAAAGAAAACATTAATAAAATTTTTGACATAGTATTTGATTCATTGATACAAAAAATGGAAAGAGATCCGAATGTATTTAATGCTGCGCAAACATACGGAGGAATAGAAGGCCTGAAAAACAGAATAAAATTCTTCTGCCATAACAGCTTCAAAAATGAAGAAGAAGCATACAAAGCCGGTCAAATTATGCGCCAGGAAATTAACGGTACATCAGGCAAAACAACAAATAACGATATGATACATATTATTATGGGAATGTGCGCTGATGCTTTAAAATAAAATTTTTTAATTTAAATTAACGGTATTATATTAATAAAAACGGGATTGATGAATTAACTAAAACCCGTTTTTTATTAATTATCTGGAGTAATTTGTTTGCCACTATCATCTAAATACAGTTTTTTACCGCTTTGAGTAGTATATTCATTTACCTGCATAGATTTACCATTTACTGTTATGGATGTGGTTTTAACATCCCCAACAACAGGATCTCCTGATTTTTGCTGCTGCTCAATGAATCTATTTTGATTATCAACAGATTCTTGTTGTGAAGAATCAGATGCTTTTAATTTTTCCATTATAGCGTCTATATCTCCGCCAAATTGAATTTGACCGGAATTGCTTATGGATAACGTTGCGGTTTTTCCATCAACAGATAAAGTACACGTATTATTTTTATCCCAATCAGAAACCGTTATACCTGCTTTTTGCATAGCTTCTAAATCCGCTGCACAACCTTGTTTCATTTGTTCTATAGCTGCAGCATCAACTGTACCTGTATCTTGTGTTCCTTGAGTTGCCTGAGTAGCATCCGTTGCTCCTATCCCCATAGCATTCATAACAACCCCTGTTATAAATGACATTATAGGATTACCACTTGATGCTTGAGCAATAGTTTGCACACTGGATTGCAACATTGCATCCGCAATTTGTTGACCAATATTGTTACCGCTGCCCCCTGTAGTCGTAGTAGGTGCTTGTGGCTTATCTTGAGTATAAATAGGTAAATTACTATCAAATCTTAAGGTCATGTTTATATCCTCAAGAATATAAAAAAAAAATCTGGCCTGTGATTTCAAGAAATCGATTTATTTTTACATTTTGTAACATTTAATGTATAATGACACTATGAAAAAGATTCTTATTATATTAGGTATTTTATTAGTATCACTCCCTGTATACAGTGAATACTCAAATATAAAACAAGGAACAGTATACAACTGTGCTCCTGTAAGTTCTGCAAATTGCATTATTAATTTATTTGATACACAATTTCCCAATATGGTTCAGGATTTAGCAAAGTTAGAGAAAACAAAAACAACAGGAACTACTGTTACAAATCTCTGCCGGGGACTAAATAAATACTTGAAACAAAATAATCTTAAAGCAAATATTTCTTATTATGGAATAATTAATGCAGATAAAAAATACCAGAAACTCCATGATATATCTCTTGAAAAACTTCAAGGACAAGGAATTGTTAATATTGGGATTTATAAAAGATATAATGATACTTACATAAGACAAGAAAGTCATTATGTAACAATAACAGGGATAGGCAACAATTCTCTATATGTATTAGACCCGTACAGCAAACATCAGGATGTTGAAAACTGGACATTTGAAAAACAAAAACTAAATTTGATTAATAAAGATAAAACAGAAACATTTACTCAAGCAGATGAATGTTATATCATAACATCACCTGTTGATTATCTTGAAGAAGGAGAATTTGCAATTATAAATGGGGTTATAATTGTTAATCCGGTTTAACCTGATTCCCGTTATTGTCTAAATATAATTTAGATTCATTTCCATCTTTAGATTTAACACTAATTTCAATAACCGGTGTATCTTTACCGTTAATCTTTATATTCGAGATTGTCTGATTTAATATTTCATCACCATTAGCTTGAAGTTGTTTTATAAAGTTATCATATTTTGCTGTTGATGCTTGCTCTGTTTTTGATGCACTTAAAAGATAATTCTGCATATATTCCATATCGCCTGCGAATTTTGGATTTCCGCCGGCATCAAGAGTTATTGTTGCTATTTTTCCATTATGCTCCAGTTTACAAATATTCCCCGCCCAGGAGACATTAACTCCTACGGATTTAAATGCATCCAAATCTGCTTGAAATCCCGCTTTCGCTTCTTTCTGTTTTGCATTTAAACTAACTGCAGGATTCGTAACTTTTAAATCTTTATTTTCTGTTTGGCCGGTTTTATCTGTTTGATTAAATAAAATTATATCATCCATATCTACTATGCCGTTCTTTTTATTAGCATTTAAATATTCCATAGTAGAAGAAAAATTATAATTACTCTGAATTGTTGTAGCCATAATTATTTAACTCCTTAATTTCCCCTTAGTTATATAAAGTTTTTTTCAAGAGTTAAATTGACCTATTATTAAGTAATATTAAATATATATTTTATAATGTAATCAAGAGATACATAAAAATTGTAGAACTATCTTGCCTGCAATTAACCTTAAAAAATTAATGAACTATAATATTATGCTTATTAGTTACCACTCGTTCCATATCCTGTCCAAATTTTTCGAATTGTGCTTCTGAACAAACAATTTTACCGGTAACCTTTTCGAGATTTTCAGGGAATGCACTTATTGTGGATTCGTAAAGTTTGTTTTTATTATATAAAACCATATCTCCGTTAATTTCTTTTACATCACGCAAAAGCATATTTTCATTAATACCGAGCATGCTATATGGAATCGTTATACCGCTATTTTTGTTTGCAAGATAAGATGGTTTATACGTTCCTATTTCTAATTTTCCATCATCCAATTTTTTTACAGATTTATTTAGATAATTGAATAATGCATAAGCATCATCGTCTTTTATTGCTTTTTCAAATGACTTACCTAAATCCTGACGATATTCTGCCATTTTATCACCAATTAATATCTGTTGATAAGCCTTTGGCCCTTCATCTGAGATTCCTGATTGGCATTTTAATCCGTTTTCTTTGATGAAACTTTTAATATTTTCCAGTTGGTTTAACGGGATAACGTTGTTATTTTCAATTCCTTGGATTTGGTCTATTTTATTCTGGTATGATGCCATACCAACCAATGGCTGCCACAAATTATTTTTCTTATCACGTTCTAAATAAATATAAAAGTTACCTTCTTCTAATGCAGCTTCCGCCTTATCTACACTTGATCTTGTACACCAGTTTCTGCAGCTTAATGTTTCCAGTGTAGATATATTCTTTTCTTTATTAACTGGGTCTTTTTTTATTCCTGGTATTTTCACCCAAACTGAATTGTTATTAGAAAGCCCCTTTTCAAGTAATACATTATCTCTTAATCTATGAGTATACATCTCTAAAAATGATGGAGAAGCACATCTTACTCTTCTGGAGATTGCCGGAATTGCTTCAAAATCTTCAACCGTTTGGGCCAAAGCTTTTGCATCAAAAGGTACAGGAATATGTCTGTTATTCTCTTTTAATTCACTTGTTATCGCATGCCAAATAACAAATCTCAATGGTTTCCTTTTACTTATATTCGACACAAGTTTAGGATATTTTTGAGCATTTTCATCTTGTTCAGGGTTCTCTAGAAATTCTTTCCAATGATTTAATCGGCTTTTTCTTGCTTCGTTAATTTTATTTATAGAAAACTCTCTTACATCCTGCGGAACATAAGATTTCCATTTGATTTTTGCAGCATTACTAAGCGTATAAATAGAATAAACATTATCGTTTCTGTACAAACTTTCAACACCTTTTGAAATATTATTTGTTGATAACATACTGCCATCAACACCATACTTCTTTTGCTTGCTTAATATATCTGCTGCAAGATATTGAAATACCGTCTTATATTCAGATGCCTGTGACATACCTCTAAAACAAATTGTATCTTGTTTTAGAGGTAATAAATTCGGGTAGTTGTTTTTATTATGTTCTAATTTATTTTGTCTATTATTTATTATTGCAGGGCGAAATAAACTTATGCTTTTAAGCATTGTGTAAAACCTTCCTTAAAATAGTGCTATTCACTATTTTTTAATATCCCTGAATAAAAAAATTTGCTAATTGTTTTTACATTTTTTAATAAAAAAAAACTGACCCGGAGATCAGTTTTTTTTATTATGCTATCTCTGCTGTTTCTTTTGCAGGTTCTGCTTCTTTTTTGTTTTTTTCTTTCTTAGGAAGCTGTATAAGTTCAGCATGGTCTGCTTTGTTATTACGACTCTCAACCATCTCTTTAGTGATAATAAATTTATCTATATCGTTCTTGGATGGTATATCATACATAATATCAAGCATCAATTCTTCAACAATAGAACGCAATGCCCTTGCACCGGTCTTACGTTTGATTGCTTCTTTAGCAATCAACTCTATTGCATCAGGTTCAAATTCTAAATCAACACCGTCCATTTTCAAAAGACATTGATATTGTTTAAGAATAGCGTTCTTAGGTTCTGTCAAAATCATCTTCAACGTGTCTTCATCTAATGCGTCAAGTACTGCATAAATAGGAATACGACCGATAAATTCAGGTATCAAACCGAATTTCAGCAAGTCTTCAGGCTGCAATTTCTTGAGCATTCTCGCAGCTTCTTGTTCTTTCTCTGCCCTTGTTCCTGCACCTTTTGCACCAAACCCGATTGATGAACCGTCTTTTACACGTCTGCTTACAATCTTATCCAAATCAACAAAAGCTCCGCCTACAATAAATAAAATATTGCTTGTGTCAATTTGAATGAATTCTTGATGAGGATGTTTTCTGCCGCCTTGCGGAGGAACATTCGCAACAGTTCCTTCTATCATTTTTAACAAGGCCTGTTGAACACCTTCCCCGGAAACATCTCTTGTAATAGATGTATTTTCAGATTTTCTGGCAATCTTATCTATTTCATCAATATAAATAATACCTCTTTCTGCTTTTGCAGAATCAAAATCAGCATTTTGATACAAACGCAGAAGAATATTTTCTACGTCATCACCAACATAACCGGCCTCGGTTAATGTAGTTGCGTCCGCTACTGCAAACGGTACATCCAAATACTTAGCAAGAGTTTGTGCTAATAAAGTTTTACCTGAACCTGTCGGACCAACTAACAAAATATTAGATTTTTGTATCTCAACATCAGACTTATCTTTGTTATGCTCCAATCTCTTATAGTGATTATATACTGCAACAGATAATACCTTTTTCGCATCATCCTGACCTACAATATGCTCATCAAGATAAGCCTTAATCTCATGCGGTTTTGGTACAGATTTTAATTCTTCTTCAATAGAGCGTTCACCTGCTTCTGCATCTTTTTCTTTGTTTTCAAAAAATTCTTCATCAAGAATTTCGTTACAAAGTTCAACGCATTCATCACAGATGTAAACTTCAGGACCGGCAATTAATTTTTTTACCTGATCTTGCGTTTTGCCACAGAATGAACATTTTAATCTGCTATCGCTCGACATAGTTTTCTCCTATTGTACGTCTTTAGTAATAACTTTATCAATCATACCATACTCAAGAGCTTCTTCAGGAGTCATAATATAATCTCTATCTGTATCCTTTTCAATTTTGCTTAATGCTTGACCGGTATTTGCTGCCAAAATTTCGTTTAATGATTTCTTGATTCTTAAAATTTCTGCAGCTTGAATTTCTATATCTGTAGCTTGACCTTGAGCTCCGCCTAAAGGTTGGTGAATCAATACTCTTGAGTGAGGTAATGCCATTCTCTTACCTTTTGCACCTGAAGAAAGTAAAAATGCCCCCATTGATGCAGCCTGCCCTAAACAAATAGTACATACATCTGCTCTAATATGCTGCATTGTATCATAAATAGCAAAACCTGCTGTTACACTACCTCCAGGGCTATTGATGTATAACATAATATCTTTTTCAGGATTTTCACTGTCTAACAACAACATCTGAGCAACAATTAAGTTTGCAACCATATCATCTACAGGGGTTCCCAAAAAGATAATTCTTTCTCTTAATAATCTTGAAAAGATATCAAAAGAACGCTCACCTCTACTTGATTGCTCAATTACTACCGGTACAAAACTCATAGTATTTTCCTTTCCTTCTTATATATATTATACATCTATTTTTTTGCTTTAACAAAATTTACTTTGTTATTTTCTGATAAGAATTTCATCACTTTTTCATTTAACACTTGTTGTGACAAGCTATTTAGCATGCCTGGATTTTTTAACATATATTTTGTAAATGCCTCTCTATCCATTTGATACATGCCAGCTAATGTTTCCATCTTTTCATCAAAATCTGAAGGCTCTACTTTTAAGCTTTCTAAAGATGCTATTTTGTCAATTACTAATGAGTTTTTGATTCTAAATTTAGCATCTTCCTTGATTTTTTCCATAATATTATCTAAGCCTTGAGTCTCAACAGCTTGTTCCCATGTGAAACCTTGAGCAGTAAGTTTTTGTTTATATTCTTCTAATAAAGAATTTGACTCTCTTTCTATCATTGAATCACTGATTTCAACTTCTGCATTCTCAAGAACTTTTTCAAAAATAGCTTTGTCTGATCTTTGTTTATTTGTTGTTTCTTCTTGCTTTTGAAGATAATTATTTATATCAGCTTTTAAATCATCAACTGTCTTAAATGGACCAACCTTTTGCGCAAATTCATCATTCAATTCAGGTAAAACTTTTGTCTTGATTTCGTTAATCTTACATTTGAATGTTGCCGGCTGACCTGCTAATTTCTTTTCATGATAAGTTTCCGGGAATGTTACATTGATTTCAAACTCTTCTCCGAGTTTTCTATCAACCAGCTGTTCAGCAAAACCTGGGATAAAGCTTGAATTTGCCAAATCTAGCGTATAGTTCTTTGCATCTCCATGCTCTATTTTTTCACCGTTTGAATAACCATCAAAATCAAATACAATAATATCGTCTGACTTTGTTGGTCTATCAACTACTAATTCTAACTTTGCTGATTGTAAAAGTAAATTTTCTACTGCTTTATCAAACGCATCTTTTTCTTGTTTAAATTCTTCTACATCAACTGTCATATCTTTGTATGTTTCAAGTTTAACTTCAGGTCTCAATTCTATCTTTGCAGACAATTTAATATCCTTGCCTACTTCAAATTCATATTTTTCAACAGTCGGCTGTGATATTACATCAAGTTTGTTTTCGCTTATTACGTTTCTGAATACTTCAGGTAATAAGATTTCCAAAGCTTCATTCTTGATTCTATCCACACCAACGTTTCTCTCTATAATATTTCTTGGTGCTTTACCTTTTCTGAAACCTGGTATATTTACATAGTTTGCATATCTTTTTACTGCTTTGTTATAAGCATCTACTCCATCTTTTGCCGGTATTTCTATTTCGACTTTTGCTATATTATTTGATTCCTTTTCTAAATCTACTTTCATTTTTATTCCCTTATTGTCTATATATTTAACCATTTTAAGATTAGCGCAAACAAACTTTTAGTGCAAGTACTACGTACGTAGACATGTTACGTTGGAAGTCCGGTTTGACTTGTAGCTACAAGTCTAAATTGTTATTCCAAAATTTCACCGTCAAACCATTCTGTTCATTTGATTTGTATTACATACGTAGACATGTTACGTTGGAAGTCCGGTTTGACTTGTAGCTACAAGTCTAAATTGTTATTCCAAAATTTCACCGT
>CALUXV010000062.1 GCA_944324835.1 Candidatus Gastranaerophilales bacterium | reverse complement strand
TGGGAAGATAGCTAGTTGCCAAGTTCTAATTTAGAATAAAAGATAGAATTTGAAGGATATCAAGTTCTATCTTTTTTATTACCCACCCTCTTACTGCACTGCTATCTGATAAAAAAGCGTATAAAAAGTAAAACAAGGCAAATAAAAACTATTTTTCTTAAAATAAACTTGTCGAGACAGTAAAATTACTCCTTCGACTTTTATGAAGTGAACAGGAGGAAATATATAGTTTTTTATTCTCCGTACTCTTCACGGAGAGAGCCATCAATGTTAGTGAAACAATGACAAGGCGGGTATTGTCTGAGGTTCACAGAACCGAGTTTACCCGCTTGAGTTGAGCGTTACAATTGATGTGCGAACGTAGTGCAGAGTACCGGTTTACGTCGCTTTGGCGGCAAAGCGACCCTGTCTGGAAGACCCGCCGGAGGCAAAAAGAAAAATTATTTATTAGAAATATGCCCGCGAGGTGCAGGAGTACATAAACCCCGCTATATTTTAATAATCCTAAATTCAGAGTAGAAAAAATTTAATTATTAATAATTAGTACAATAAATTGAACTTTATGACTACAATTTCAAAGGTTTGGAAATAAAAATTTTTCCGAATAGCCTTCCCTCTCGCCGACGATACTCAATCGTCGTCTCGGCAGAGTCATCCCGAATAAAGACTTGCAGGACATCTTTGATGAAGATAGTAAGTTCTCAAGTAGAGTGGGCTGAGCAAGCGGCAGCTTGCCTACCTTATAATTTATTCTTAATTAATAATTTTTATTAAAATTTGTATCTGTAGTTTTTATGATTCTAATTCTATGCTTTATGCCGTAAAAAAGCTAAGCGTCAGCAGATAAATTTTCAATGTAATCCATAATTTGTTTATGCAAGTTTTCTATACTGTCATTACCGTTCAGAAGTTTAACTCTATTTGGTTCTTGTTTTGAAATTTCTATATAACCTTCTCTTACACAATTGAAAAAGTCTATTCCGGAACTTTCCATTCTGTCTCGAGCATTCCCTATTCTTTGAATAGATGTTTCAACATCTATATCAAGAATGAATGTTAAATCAGGCTTTATTCCATTTGTTGCAATATTGTTTAGATAATGTATTTGTTCTAAATCTAATTTTCTTCCATAGCCCTGGTACGCTACAGTAGAATCAGTGTGTCTGTCACAAATGACAATGTATCCGGTATCAATTGCAGGTCTAATTATTGTATCAATGTGCTGTGCTCTGTCTGCTAAAAATAAAAAGGATTCACAATTTGAGGAAACTTCTCCTTCATAATTGAGAAGAATTTCACGCAGTTTTTCTCCTAAACCTTTTGCTCCGGGTTCTCTTGTTAGTAAAACTTTTTCCCCCTGTTTTTCAAGAGTTTCTTTTAACAGTTTTATTTGTGTTGTTTTGCCGCAGCCATCAATTCCTTCAAATGTTATAAATAATCCTTTTTTCATAAAATCCTCTCATTCTTGATGATTATATTTTGTCATGTAGTTGATAATTTCGCAAGATTAATATATAAAAGAAAACAATATTTAACTTTGATAATGATAACGTGTCACCTGTTAAGTATGTGTATTCTTTTAGTACATATCGTTAAAATAGATTTCCCCAATC
The DNA here is from genome assembly GCA_944324835.1 of Candidatus Gastranaerophilales bacterium. Lineage (GTDB taxonomy): Bacteria > Cyanobacteriota > Vampirovibrionia > Gastranaerophilales > Gastranaerophilaceae > UMGS1585. Next base: position 6,908 of record CALUXV010000062.1, on the reverse strand, counting down.
TTTTGCAAGTTTATTTAAAATATTTTGAGTGGAATCTTTATTTAATAAAACAGATTGAACTGCTGTATTAACGAGCGTATTAATATCTTTTTGATTATTTGATTGACGCATAACAGGCTGTATATGGGTTATTTGTTTAGCACTTATAGAGCGTGCTTTGGCCATCAAATCTTCTGAAGAATTATAGAAGGAATCAGACAATGCTTCTTTGTTTGTTGATATTACATTTGTTTTTTTTGCAAGTGCAAGCTGGTTCTCTTTGTTTGTCAAAAATAGTCCAAAATCCAATCCTTCGTCTTTGTATTTTGCCTTTAGGGGAATTACAAAATTCATTAAAGAAAAGTCATTTTGACCAAGTGTTCCTACAATTTGCGGGGCAACATCGGTTACTTTGTAGACATTTGGAGCATTATCTTTTATCATACTTAAGAAATTAGCACCGCCTTGGAAAAATACTATATTTTCTGACATATATTTTTCAAGTGCTTCTCTGTGGGTTTGTGTAATACTTTCTTTAGGAATTAATCCTTTTTTATAAAGTGATTTATACTGTTCAAAAATATTTACGCTTTGAGTAGTATTGATATTGTTATATGAATTTATGCCGTATTTATTGAGAATTTTAAGCATCGTATCGTTTTCTGTTATTGTCGGGAGGTAAATAAATTTGCCTGTATTTGTTTTAACCTGTTGAGCGTATTTTGCTAAATCCTCATAGGTGGCCGGTATTTTGTCAAGTTTTGATTTTTCAAAAAGCTGTTTGTTATAAATAGTAACTGCAGATGTTGCATACCAAGGGATAGCAAAAAGTTCTCCTTTGTATTTTAAGGAATCAACGATATCTTTATTGTATTCAGAAAGTTTGTTTTCCGGAATTTTAGCCAGAGTACCTTTTTGAGCAAGAATTGCTGCAAAATCCGGATTAAGATTAATTAAATCCGGCGGATTGTTACTCAAAATTGCTGCAAGCGTTCTTTTATCGCCTTCTGAAAATGGAACATCAATCCATTTAATTTTTATATCAGGATGAGAGGACTCATATTTTGAAATTATATTATTCATATAATCTGCAAAATCTCCCATTTGCAAAGTCCATACAGTAACCTCTTTTCTTGTATCGATATTTGTTTTTTTTAGTACAGTAAAATACGTTACTGTAAGAGCGACAATTAAACTTAATATCCAGAACCATTTATTTTTCATATAGCACCTCTCATGCTACAATTATACTATGAATAATCTATTTACAGAACTTGAGAATGCAAATAAACAAATTCCACTGGCTGAATTAATGCGTCCAAAGACTCTGGACGAGTTTTTAGGACAGTCAAACGTGATTGCACCAAATTCACCATTGTTAAATCTGATTAAATCACAAAGGTTGTTTTCATTAATCCTTTGGGGAACACCGGGCTGCGGCAAAACAACACTTGCAAGACTTATTGCGAATCAGGTGAATGCAAATTTCCTTGAGCTTTCAGCTGTTTCATCAGGGGTAAAAGATATCAAAGAGACAGTTGAAAAAGCAAATGAAGCATTGAGATATGGACAGAAAACCATTGTATTTATTGATGAAATTCATAGGTATACAAAGACCCAACAGGATGCGCTGTTACCGTACCTTGAGAACGGAACGTTTTTTCTAATTGGTTCTACTACTGAAAATCCGTCGTTTCAAGTCGTTCCTGCTCTTTTATCAAGAGTTCAGATAATCAGATTGAACGCTATTGATGATGAAAGTATGTCAAAAATTATTGATAAAGGGTTTCAGTATCTTGAAAAAACATATCAGTCGATTGTTTATGATGATGAAGTTGTAAAATTTATTATAAATAACGCAAGAGGAGATGCAAGGACTGCATTGAATATGGTTGAAAATTCTTATTTCGCAAGTAATTTTTCAAATAATTCAAGAGAGTTAAATATTGAAATTCTGGAAAGTATTACACAAAAAAGAAATACCAGATATTCAAGGCAAGAACACTATGATTGCGCATCAGCGTTTCAAAAGAGTTTGAGAGGTTCTGACCCTAATGCCGCAATATATTATCTTGCAAAGATGATTGAGGCGGGAGAAGATCCAAGATTTATTGCAAGACGTTTGATTGTATGTTCTGCAGAAGATGTAGGGCTTGCAGATACTAATGCTTTGACTGTAGCTGTTAATGCATATAAAGCTGTTGAACTTTTAGGACTTCCGGAAGGTCGTATTCCGTTAGCTGAGGCTGTTATTTATGTGGCTAATGCCCCAAAATCTAATAAGGCTATAATGGCAATTGATGCTGCTCTTTCAGATATTGAATCGGGTCAGGATTACCCCCCTCCTATGCATTTAAGAGATGCACACTATAAAGATGCAAAGAAATACGGTTTTGGAATCGGCTATGTTTATACTCACGATAATCCTGATTATAAACAGCAATTTATGCCGGATGAACTGGTTGATAAAAAGTATTTATAAAATAAAAAACGGCTGACTTTTTAGCCAGCCGTTTTGATTTATTTGTTATTTATTTAATTAGTATTGGTCAACGTTAAATCTATCAGTGATATGAACGATTTCTTGTGTATCTTTGAAGATTTTATCTCCAGCTGCTTTGTAGATACCGCCTCTTTTTGCAGAATCGTGAGCTGCAAATGCGATTGGAGAGAAGTCTGAACCAAGAACTGTATCAATACCTCTTTGAGATAAGTTGTTCATATTTTTAGTTGCTTCTTGGCTTAAGCTTATATCTACTGCGATATTGTTTTCTTCAACGTTATCAGTTGTAGTATCTTCATCAGGGTTAACAACCGGAGTATCATCATCAATAACAGTTTCTTCCGGAACGATTATAACTCTGTCAACGTTAGTTGCACTGTTTCTGATAGCTGTTCTGTTGTTATTGAATAATGAAGCATTTGTTAAATCGATGTATACTAATTCACCGTTTGCAAATTCTGTTGTGTTTGCATTTGTATTGAAGATTTCAGCGTATTCAAATCTGTTGTCTTCAGGATTGATGATTGCTAACTTGTCACTGTCACAGTTGTTAACTGAGATGTTTTTAGCGTTTTCGATTGATAAAGTACCGTTTGTATTGATATTGTTTGCGATTACGTTTTCAACTGCGTTTAATGTAACGTTGTTAGCTTTGATTGTTTCACCGTTTACTGTAACGTTGTCGGCTGTAATGTTAACATTGTTACCTGTTAATTTAACAGCTTCGTTAACGATTGCATCACCTGTTTTGTTGTAGTTGATATTGCCTTTAGTGTTTGCTGTAAATTCATTACCGAATTCAGGGTTTTCGAATGTTAAATCTGATTCACTGTTGAAAGTTGCATTGTTTGCTGCATTAACTTTGATATCACCTGTATATTTCGCATTTGAAGTTACGTTGTTAGCTTTAATATCTGCAGAACCGATTGTTGTATTGTTATCAACAGTTACGTCGTTGTTTGAATGAGCTTTGAAAGCATTTACGATAGAGTCAACGAATGATAATTTGTTTTCGCTGTTGAATTCAGCTTTATCTGCATTAACTTTGATGTTGCCGTTGTGTTTTGCATTTGATACAACATTGTTACCTTTGATATCTGCAGTACCGATAGTTGAGTTTTTGTCGATAGCTACATCGTTATTTGAATGTGCTTTGAATGCGTTTACTACTGTATTAACGAATGATAATTTTTCATTGCTGTTAAAATCTGCTTTGTTTGCGTTAACTTTGATATCGCCTGCGTAGTTAGCGTTTGAAGAAGTTACGCTGTTAGCTGTCATATCAGCTGTATTGAATTCAGAATCATAGATACCGATTGTATTAGAAGCTTTTAATAATGCATCTTCTGCAACGTTTGTATCCCAGATAGTGATTTTGTTTGTTGAATCTAAGTTAAGAGAACCGATTTTAGTAGCTTCACCGTTGTTACCAACTTTGTCCCAAGAACCAACGTAGATTTCGCCGTTGCTTGTAACTTTTAAAGTATCAGTGATATTAGAATCCATAACTTTTAAGATTTTGCCGTCGTTTTGGATGAATGTTGCATTGCCTGCGTTAACAACAACTTCACCGTTGTAGTTTGAATTTGTTGAGTTGATTGTTTTACCTTCAAATGTAGCTACTGTATTTTGTTTTCCTAAGATATTTTCCCATTTGTTATCTGTATTAACTTTGATGTTGTTAGCTGTTACTGTTTCATCTGCAACTGCTTTAATTGTGTTTGCTTTGATATTGTCTAAGTTAACATTTTTACCGAAGAAGCTTATTAATTTAGCTGTAAAGTTATCGTTAGCACTTTCTACTGCTGTTAAATTGTGTCCAGGGTTTACGAAACTTAATTCGTTACCGGCTTCTAATTGATATTTATCAAAGAATTTATTGTTTACTGTTAAATCAGATTTTGTTTGTTCGAATGTTAATTTGTTATCTGCTTTAGCTTTTAATGTACCAGCAACGCTTGGATCTACGAAGTGTAAGTTGTTAGGAGAAGTGAAGTTAGCATCTGCAGCTGCAGTTAAGTAAATTTCTCCGTCGATTGCTGTATTAGTTGAATTGATATCTTCTTTATATTCTTTGCCGAATAAATTATTAAATACTTCTTTAATATTAGCAACTACGCTGTCAGGTCTTGTGAATGTTGCGTTGCCTGTAATGTGAGAATCAGCAACATCAATTCCGCCTAATTGAGAGATTGCGTTTAAACCGCCTAATTGAGAATCATTAATGTTAACGTTGCCCCAGGCTGTAAGAGTTGCTGTACCGCCAATAGTTGAATTATCTACATTAACATCAGCGAACATATCTTCATTTCCAAAGAAGAAACCAAGAAAATCAGATACTGAGCCGATTGTGTGAACTTTAGAATCAACTGTTAAGTTGCCGCCGATGTTAGAATCAGCAATTGTCATATTTTTAACAGGAGATTCAATAACTGCATCACCGCCGATGTTAAGGATTGCTTTTTCTGCTGTTGAATTTACTAATTTGAAGAAACCGTCTGCAGCAACTTTTAATGGGTTAGTAAAGTTAACTTTTTCAATTGAAACATTACCTTTGCTGTTTAAGTCTGCTGTACCGATTGAGTTTACAGAAAGTAAACCGTCATTAATTTTGATGTTGCCAACTTCTCTTGTTGTTAATGTATTGAAGTCAGTATTATCGATTGTTAAATCGCCTGTTGCTTTGAATACTGCATTTTCAATACTGTTTGCTGCAAGGTCTGCAATAATATCTACAGTACCTGCTTTATTAACATCAAGTTTGTTGCCGATTTTTACGTTATCTAAAACAACGTTACCAACATTGTTTAATGTAATATTATCATTTTTAACTGAATGTTCTAAAGTATAGTTAACAGTAACGTCTTTTGTATTGTTTGCTGTTAAATTATCGAATTTGTAATTATTAACTTTTACATTTCCTTTTGTATTATTAATCACGATATCATTGATTGTATGGAATAAGTTAGAAATTAATGAAACATTGTTAGAATTTTCAACATTTAATTTGTTAATATCAGCATTTTTGATATTAACATCGTTTGCTTTCGCAACTTTTAAAGCGTTGATATCAGAATTTTCAACATTAATATTGCCGTTTGTTCTGAATTCAACAACGCCGCCTTTAGCGATTGCGCTTGTTGCTCCATTAATGTTGCTGTCGACTACTTTAATTGATTCATTATTTGATGCTACAAAATTCATACCGTCAGAAGTTGATAAAACAACACCATTTTTACCGACGATATCTGCATTAGAAATATCAATTTTTTGGGCTAAAATATTAATGTCTCCGGCTTCAGCTTTAATTTTAGAATCTCCAGAGCCAAAAACATTTACTTTATCGCCTTTGATTGTAACAACTGCATAATCATTTGTATATTTTGCATCATTAATATTATTTTCAAGATTTACAAATTTACCATTTTGAGGAAGGAATTGAGAGCCTGTTAAGTCTTTTGTAGTTAACATTAAAGCGCCGGCAGTTTCAAATTTGCCGCCTTGTAAAAGAATACCATTTGGATTTGCTATAATAATTTGGCCAGAACCGGTAGATGTTACCATACCTTCAAAAGTAGACATGCTGTTTCCGAGAACATTGTTTAAAACAACATTTGCGCCGTTATCAAAATTTAAAGTTTCTCTGGAGCCAACATTTAATTGAGCCCAGTCAATACGAGTATCTTTATTAACTGTTAATGTTGCGTTATTTTTATAACCATTCCATATATTACCCCAGTTAGTTTGAACATTTGTCAAACCATCAGTATGGCCTTGGATAGCAGCATTATCTAAAACATCTCTACCTGCGAATTGGCCGCCAGTTAATTCATCTGCAAATGTAATTTGCATCCCAAAGAATGCTAAGCTTAAAACACCTGCTGTTACTTTTTTTAATAAATTCCCCATCATGATACATCCTTATAACTTAACTAAAATTACTTACTTAATTACAACTTACTTAATAATAAAGATACGAAAATAAAATAAATTGCCCGATTTTTGGCATGGGTGTAACATATGTTTACATAAAAATAATATTGGATGTGAGTAAATGATTATTGACAAGAGTTGTAAATACTCAGTCATTTAATCCTTTAAAAAAAGATTACTTCATTCAGTTCATAATAGCGAAAATTATATTTCCCATTATTCACACATCCGGCTTCTCGTAAAAAATGACATTTTCTTTAAATTTTTCATTTTTATCTTATATTGATATTCCCCAGCAATGCAAGAACGTTATCACTGCGCAGGCTGCGGCTTAGTGAGAGTAATGTTGCGGTTGCGTTTTGCAGTATCTGGTATCTGATAAAATTAGAACTTTCTACGGCAATATCTGCATCTTTGATGGTAGACAAAGATGACATTAGATTTTTAATTTTAGTTGATTGATAATCTTGTACACTTTCCAGACGATTAATTG
>CALUXV010000061.1 GCA_944324835.1 Candidatus Gastranaerophilales bacterium | reverse complement strand
TTAAAAGCTTTTACTGGCATAAACTGTTGTTGGAAGGCAAAGTTAAAAATACAAAGGATATTCAGAAACTTGAGAACCTGAAAGACAACAGTTATATAAAACAGGTTTTAAATCTGAGATTTCTCTCTCCCCGAATTATTGAAGCTATATTAAACGGTACACAACCACATGAACTAACCGTAACAAAACTGTTTAATATAAAGACTTTAAACTGGAAAGAACAGGAACAATTAATATTGCTTTAACCAGATTATCCGGAAAATCCTATTTATATACACCCGCCATTTTTTATGAATTTCAATAAATACATAAATTATCATTTATCGGATAATTATTTTAATTGTCATTTATTATTGCAGTGAGCGGATTTTAGGGCAAAATCCCCAAATTCCCATTAACTTCCCATTAGCGTGTTTAAAATTCCCATTTTTTACTTTTGAATTTTCGGTTAAATTCCTTGCTATATCTATCTTTAAGGTGTTTTTATGGTATCAGTATTTTAGCATTTTTTTTATTTTTTGCAAGAAATTAATTTATGTTGCTATAAACATTGCACGGATAATTGTTATGATTTTTTTTGAATAATTGTTTTACAAAAAATTTTTAATATATTAAGTTTAAAAAAATTATTTTTAATCAAAATCCTCCATAAGACAATTTTTCAATTCAATTATATTAAGATTATCAATATCATAATTGTAAATTGATGCAATTATCAATTGGTGATTTGAAAAATCTCGTTTTAATATTTCAATCATTTTATGAATATTCATATCATCTACTTCTTTCCCTCTAGGCGAATCAAGAATAATAGGGACATTTATATATTTATAGTCTTCAAGTATTTTTATATAAGCAAGCCTAAATGCAAAAACTATGCAGTGAAAAATGGCTCCACTTAAAGATTTTAAATCAGATGTAAAAATATAATCATTTGACGCACTGACATATCTTTCATCTACTCCCATTTCTTTTGCATAATTCGAAATATAATTATGCAATTCATTTATAAGTTGATTATTGCTTTTAGTTTTTTGATCAATTTCTGATTTAAGTTTTGTTCTTTGGTTTTCAAGTTTTTTAATCATATTTTCAACACTGATATAATTAATGTTTATTTTAGAAATATCTGAATCAAATTTTGAGATAATATCCTCTGTTTCTGTTTGAAATAATAAATTATCTGTGAGCTGTTTACGTTTATATATCTGTATCATTTTATCAATATTTGAAATTTTTGAATTGACAATATTTATTTTAGCTGCAATATAATTTATATTATCTTTAAAGCCTTCAATAGTTTTTTCATTTACGGGGGTTCTATTACCATTTTCGTCTATAACATGTAATTTCATATCTGTAATATATTTACGGAAACCCATATTCTTCTTTAGCACATTCATTAAGCGTTCTTGCTCAATAATTAAAGGTCTTTTTTCAAATTCAAGGAGAGCAATCTCTTTTTCAAGTTTATCATTATATGAATCATATTCTGTAATTTTATTTAATTTGTTAATTTGATTTTGATAATTAGCAACAGACAACATACTTCTATACTTTTTTATTTGAAATTCTATATATGATAACTCTTCATATAAATTAAAACAATTAATGTCTCCTATCCCCTGAATAAATTTGTCAATATTAAAACGAATAGAACCAATCACAACGCCTCTATTAAGTAATGTCCAACCTTTTTCTTGATCTACATACATAGGTGCTAGTATATTATCAATAATATTTTTATTATTATTTTCAAAAATTAGACTATGCAGTTCTTGAACATTTGCAGGTATTGAAAAATATAGTTCTTTACTATCGGTAATATTTTGGACATAACAGTAAACATCTCTTCTTTTTATCAAAAGATCTTTATTCGAATCAGTATTAATAGTTAATTCAAATTTGCATTCTTCAAATTTAAAATTTTTTGTATTTGGAATATTAAACCCCAGGGAATACAATAATGCTCGAAGAAGTGTAGTTTTACCGACACTATTTTTCTTACTGTAGATTAAATTATAGTTATCCTCAAAATAAAAAGTTCTACTAAATAAGCCAAATATAATTTTTAATTTTTTTAATCGCATATATTGGCTCCTTTTTTAATTTTATCTATAATATAACGATTTGAAATTATTTTACTTAGAATTACTTTTACTAAGCAATTTTTCGTATATTCATCTATATTACTAATATCAAATTCATTTAAATATTTACCATATTCTTCATTAATAAATTTTTCTGTTCGTTCTTTCCAAGTTAAATTATTTAAATAACCAACAAAATCGTTTAATACCTTGTTGATAAATATAAATTCTTCAGTTTTATTGTCTATAATTGCTCGGTATTTATGTTCTATTTCATTGATTATAGCATCATCACAATCTTGTAAGTATTTATCATGTCTATCAAAATTACAAGCTTCAGCTATTAAAGCCCACATCATTTCTTTTTTCTTTATTTGTATAGCCGAATTAGGAATTGTTGCATTATGAAAAAAATCTCGTTGCCATATCTCAAGCATTTTTCGTGGAGTATAAGGAGAATGTATATCAAGCTGTTCTAAAAACTCACTTACAGCTTCTTTAATTGCCTTGTCTCGATTATTTTTGTCATCGCCATAAAAAGGTAATACATAGACTTTTAATTTATTTGTATCAATAGAATAATTATTTTGGGTTATGATACGAGCAACTTTTTCTTTACATTTTTGAGGTAATTCATTATAACCTAATTTGGTTCTTCCTATAAAATATTGGATTGATGCTTTATCATTAAATGGATTTGAATGATTTGTAATATAAATTAAGTTTTCTGCATCTCCATTATTATAAGCATTGTTTAATGTTCTAATTCCTTCTTTTAATTTACTTAATAGATTCGCAGTTGAATCTATATTTTCTATTGACTTTGCTTGAGAATAAATTATATTGTTATTTTCCAACTTAATTTCAATATCTTCTGTTTGAGCTTCCACTTTTATAGATTTTGCGGATTTAATATTTTCAAGCATTAACAAAATTGCTGCATTTGTTTGAAAATCCCAGCCAAAAGCAGATGCAGAGGCATTAGAATCGTTATTTTGATTTTGTAAATTATTTCTTACCATCGTCCGTTAAATTCCTGTTAAATTTATTTAAATTAACATAATAATGACAACATTTGAGTTATTTATCTTTTAGTTGCAACAATTTTATATTTTCTTTTTGAAGCATATCCGCAAGTTCTTCTTCTGTTGGGAGAACTGTTTTATACTTGCTTGCAAAAATCTGCCGGCTTTCCTGCAACACAGAATATTTAACCATAGTTTCGGATTTATCCGTACAAAAAATTATGCCGATAGTCGGATTGTCGTCCGCTCCACGCTTTAATTCATCAAACATTCTGACATACATATCCATTTGCCCGATGTCTGCGTGGGATAACTTTGTTGTTTTTAAATCAATAACCACAAAGCATTTTAACAGATAATTGTAAAACACCAGATCCGCATAGAAATGGTCAGTTTCCGTACTAATTCTAAATTGGCGGGCAACAAAAGAAAATCCTTTGCCCAATTCAAGTAAAAACTTTTGTAAATTATTGATTAAAGCTGATTCTAAAGCACTTTCTTTGCCTTCGATATTTTCAGGCAAATTCAGAAATTCCAAGACATACGGATCTTTAATAAATTCTTTTGTATCAATAACGGCAGGCAAACATTTTTCAGTGGTATTTACTCCTTCTTGAGTTGATAAAAGCCTGTGATAATAACCGCTCTTGATATTGCGTTCAAGCTGGCGGTATGACCAATTTTGTGATGCAGCTTCTTTTAGATAATAATTCCTTTCTTCCGGATTATCAATCCTTATAATCCTTGCTATATTTGACCAGGATAAATTCGCTAGACACTGTCTGTCGAATTCAGGATATGCAATATAAAAACTTCTCATACTTTTCAAATTTGCTTCTGAAAAGCCTTTGCCAAAAGTATCCGTAAGGTATCTTGATAAATTTTCGATAAGTTTAGTCCCGTATTCCGCACGGGAAGCACCGCCCTGTTCTTCTTCTACAATACGCTGTCCGATTTTCCAGTATGTTTCAACCATAATGGAATTCACTGTATGATATGCTTTAGCCCGTGCTAAGTTCAGTAATTCTGCTATATCACTATAAATTTTGGCGACTTCATTTGCCATAAATACCTCCAGATAAGTTAATTTTAACATGAAAATATACGAAAATACTGATTTTATAAGTAATAACAATATAACCTGAAATACTAAATAAAAATTTTGTCAATTAAACTAATGTTGTTATTAAACTAATTATTAGTTTGTATCATATTAGATATTTTTATGTTTAAGTATCAAGAGAATAATGCTATCCGGACTACCAGCACCACCATAAAATACCAGATGACATTTGTTATCTGGTATTTTATTATGCGTCTTGATGATGAGAAGCTTATAGCCATAGCATCAATTGGGTTAGCCCCTAAAGGGGCATAAAATCAAGTTTCAAGCTTGTCTCAACGGATTTTGCAGCCAGTTCAGGATGACAAAAATTTTGGTTCGCTTTGTCAAACAAGTTCAGCATGACAGTTTATTTTATTTTCTTATGCGATATACGTTTGTTTAAAAAGGATATAGCGTTCTAAAAGCAAGACTGTGTCTGATTTTTTGAGTTCTTCAATCAACTCTTTTATACAAGTTAAAAAGTTTGAACTTCGACGCTTTACCTCCACCATAAAAAGAGGTTAGGATATTTCCAAGCCTCTTTTTATTTTGCAAAATAATTATTTTTTATATATTTGTTTTGCTCGTTTAACTATGCTGTTATATTCAGGTTTTAATAAAGTTGCAATTCTGTGCCAATTATGAGCCATTTTGGCACAAAAACAAGCCAAACCGTAAGATATCATCAAATTAGGCAGTTGATGATTTTTTGCATTGCTTACCCCTATTACAAAATTCATCACAGCAAGCGTACTTCCACAGAGTCCGCCCATTTTGGCTTTTTTATATTTCCTAGTAACCATAAATTTGCTGGTGTCTATTTGTCCAACTTTCATATCTTTCCTTTGTTTTTGATGTTACAGGAATATATAAAAAAGAAAAAAAATTTTTTTTTTGCTATTAAAAAATCCCTAAATTAATAGGGATTTTAAATTATATAAAATTAACTGTATCTTTCAGTTCAAATCGCTCAAAGTGCCTTGGATTAGGTTCTGCGCCCTCTGCAGGATAACCTATAGGTAATATTGCGACAGGAATTATATTTTCAGGGAGTTCAAATTCTCTAACTACAGCCTCCGGATCAAAATGTCCTACCCATGTTGTACCAAGTCCGAGATTTGCTGTTTCAAGCATCATTTGAGTTGTAACAATTGCAGCGTCAACCGCACCCATGTCATAGTTATCGTATTTACGTTTCCAGCTTACTGTATTATCGTAGCAAATTATCAAGGCTACAGGGGCATCAAAATGGTAACGGGTACAATTTTTCAGCTTATCTAAAGCGTCTTTGCTTTTAAGCACCAGAATTCTTTGCGGCTGATAGTTAACAGCAGTAGGTTCAACGCGGCCGGCTTCAAGAATTTGGTTTAACTTATCATCCTCTACCGGCTTGTCACTAAACATTCTTACAGAATAACGCTCTTTTAATAAATTCATCAAATCCATATAAATCTCTCCTTATTTTTTATAATTATAGCATAATTTTATGTTATTATGCACTTATGAAAACAAACGATGAACTTACAGTAACAATAGAAGGATTTTCCAATCTCGGATACGGAATTGCCCGCGATAACGGGTTTGTAATTTTTGTTGAAAATTCCTGTCCGCAAGATGTCGTAAAAATTAAGCTGACAAAAGTTACTAAAAATTATGCAAATGCCGATGTTACAGAAATAATTACGCCATCCCCATACAGAGTAAAACCTTTCTGTGCAATGCAAAAAGTCTGCGGTGCATGCCAGCTTCAGTTTATAGATTATGATTATCAGCTTGAACTCAAAAGACAAATAACAGAAGAAGCTATTCATCATATCGCAGGGCTGGATATAGAAATTCCCCTAACAATCGCAAGCCCGCAAATAAAAGAATACCGTCATAAAGTCCAATACCCTGTTGCGGAAACAAAAGTTTCCAAAAGACTTCTTGCCGGTTACTACAAACAAAAAACACACGAAATAGTAAATATAAAATACTGTCCTATTCAACCTGTAATTTGTGATGAAATTATTGAATTTATACGAGAAAATGCGCCGAAAATTTGTGTATCAGGCTATAACGAAAAAAAACATACAGGCGACCTGCGCCACGTTGTTTTAAGATGCTCGGCATCTACAGGTAAAGTACTCGTAACACTTGTCGTTAATTCAACAAAAGTTTTTGAAAATTTGAAAAACTTTGCAAACATAATTTATGAACAAATTCCGCAAGTTGTCGGCGTTTGCGTAAACTTTAACCCGCAAAAAACAAATGTAATTCTTGGTAAAAAATCAGAATGCATCTGCGGAGAAGACTTCGTTGAAGAAAATATTCTGGATAAAACTTTCAAAATCGGGTCTAACACTTTCTTTCAAGTTAACCCGAAAAGCGCAGAAAATATCTTTCGCTATGTGAAAGATTATATTAAAAATAATCTGCAAGATGCCGTTGTTTTAGATGCTTATGCAGGTGTGACATCTTTTGGAGTTTGTATTTCTGATGTTTGTAAGCAGATTGTGAGCGTAGAAGAAAATTCTGAATCAGTGCGGCTCGGAGAAAAAATTGCAAAAGAAAACGGGATTACAAATATAGAATTTCACAGCGGAGATGCTGCCGAATTTTTCAAAAACGAAACCAGAAAATTCGATGCAGTAATTCTTGATCCGCCGAGAAAAGGATGCACTAAAGAATCTTTAGACGAAGCTTTCAGGCTTTCTAAAGGGCTTATTATTTATGTAAGCTGCAACCCTGCAACATTAGCCAGAGATTTAAAAATTCTTACAGAAAAAGGCTGCCGCGTTAATAGCATCCAGCCTTTTGATATGTTCTGCCATACTTATCATGTGGAAAATGTTGCGATTATATCTAAATAACTATTTCTCGCCAAATTTTTCAATAGTAGCTTTCAACATTTCCTGTGCTTTTGCAATAGTTGAAATATCTTCTGCTTCCATTACATCTAATCTATCCATATAAAAACGCTTACGCTCTTTTATTTCATCAGAAGTTATGGTTTTATCATCACGTAACTTATATTCATTTGATTGTTCAATTAAATTTTTAACATACTCATCAGATTTAAATTTTTGTCTAGCGTCTTTATAGTATAGAGGAATTTTTTGTCTGATACCTGACATATACCCGTCTAGCATTTCACTATGCATTTTACTAATTACAACAGGAAGTTTTTCTTCGCCTCTGAGTTTGGCATCTGCAATGTAAGCATTCATAAATAACGGTTTTGAGATGTCTTCCCGCAATCTTGTTTTTATCACATCAACATTATTTGCAATTCTTCTTCCCGGAGTTTTTTCCGGATACATCTTCTTTGTATCAATATGCAATTTACCCATCGTTCTGGCAATATTGTATACATATTTAGATTCAAGTTCTTTTGCTTTTGCATAATGCGGACCGTATAGAATTATCAATTCTAACGGCTGTCTGTTTTCTTTTTTACCAATTTTATTTGAGGGTACAAATCTCATCTGATAATCAGAATATGTGCTGCTGCGTGGTTTTGAAATTTCAGCTTTGCTCAAAAAAGACCCCAAAATTTCTAAATCTTCGGGTGTAATACCGTTTTGGCGGATTTCTAAATCAGGTTTTCTTACCCACTTGCCGGTTTCAGGATTTAAAGTTTTAATTACCGCTATTTCATAGCCTTCATCTTTCATCGTATCAATAAATTTTTTAAATGATTGAATATTCTGTTGATCAGTCCAGTAAACCGTACCTCGCACTGCATCCTGAACATATCCCTGTCTTTCTAATTTATCAATAAAAGATGCACGTGATTTTACAGGATGCTTACTGTTATAAACTTCATCATAAACAAATCCCTCATCAGAAAGTTTTTCACATGCATTTTTTAAACCTATATGAAAATTTTTGGCAGACTCAATAAATTTACCTACCTGTGAAAGATATGACTGTTGTATTGCTTCTGCAATAACATTTGTAGACTCTTTGGTATTTTTTCTTGCAGTAAATGATACTGTATCTGCGCTTAATCCGTTTAGATTTGAGTGCTGAGTACATCTGCTGTTTGTATTATATTTTTGTCCGCTTGCTAAAATTTGGAAATTAGGGGTAATAGTAAGATTCATAATATTTTCTCCATGAAGATAACCGTTTATATAACACCCGTGAATTTAAAATTTTACGCAAAAAATAAAAAAACAACAGTAATCTTTACAATAATTTACAAATAAAAAATTTTGGCTGATTTTTTGTCAAAATCGTATGTTTGTATTATCATGCAAGGGTATAGTTACAATTAAGTAATAGCGCATATTTAAATAAGGAGGTCAGTTAATTATGCCAGGAAAAACAATAACAGTTGACGG
>CALUXV010000060.1 GCA_944324835.1 Candidatus Gastranaerophilales bacterium | reverse complement strand
GATAGAATTGCAGGCAGAATGTCTTTTTCTGTTAACAATGTAAATGATTCATTCTGGCTGACATTTTATGATAGGCTAACTAAAAAAGAAGTGGCAAAAATTTCTCTTGATAATGCATATAAACACGTTTCTAAAAAAGTAAAAAAACGTAATGACAAAATACGTACTAAAAAGACAAACTATTATAAAGATTCACCATTTGATATTTAGTTATATAAATACTTAAAAGGGATGGCACTTATACCATCCCTTTTAAGTTAAATTTTATTTATTTCTCAATTTCTTCTTCAGAATCTTCATTCTCCGATTTAGATTCATCAGAAGTATCTTCTTCTGTATCTTCTTCTGAATCTTCTTCGCTTTCTTCAGTTACTTCTGAGTCATCATCAGAATCATCTTCTTCGTTATCTTCTTCGCCTTCAGAAGTTTCTTCCTCTTCATCGTTGTTTTCTTTTTCTTCATTATCATCATCTAACAAAGCAAGTATTTCTGATTCTTCTTTCGCACGAATAACCGGTATAGAAAGCATCAAAGCCATTTGTTCATCTTCTTGTTCAAAATTCAAATCAAGAAGTTCCTTATCAAGTTCTAAGTATTTCGATAAAAGTTCTACAAGTTCTTTTCTCATTCTATCCATGATAGCAGGGGAAAGATTTGTTCGGTCTTGCATCAAAACAAGCTTTAGCCTGTTACAGGCAACATCTTTTGCAGAATCTCTATCTTTACTTTCAGTTTGATGAAAGAAACTTAATACCTTATTATAAAGATTAGCAAAAAGATCTTTCATCTTACACCTTGCCTTTCAATTTTGTAAATAAATCTTTAATTTTTGCAACAAAACCTTTTTGCTGTTTCAAATCCAAGAACGGAACATCTTCTCCCATAATACGTTTTGCAACGTTTCTGTATGCCTGTCCTGCTAAAGATTTCTCATCGTTAACAATAGGTTCGCCCTTGTTTGTAGATGTAATAATACCCGTATCTTCCGGAATTACACCAATTAAATCTGCCGATAAAATTTCAACAACATCTTCTACACTCATCATATCATTTGATTCAATAAGATTTGGACGAACTCTATTAAGTAAAAGTTTGTAACTTTCAATTTCTTCTTTTGCTTCTAAAAGTCCAATGATTCTATCAGCATCTCTTACTGCAGACATTTCAGGAGTTGTAACAACTATTGCTTCAGATGCCCCTGCAACTGCATTTTGGAAACCTTGTTCAATACCGGCAGGACAATCAACAAGAATGAAATCATATTTTTTCTTTAACTGATCACATATGTCTTTTAATTGTTCTTGAGATACTGATGTTTTATCTCTTGTTTGTGCTGCTGCAAGTAATGAAAGATTTGGGTTCTTTTTGTCTTTTACAAGTGCTTGTTTTAGTTTACATCTTTCTTCTACAACATCCACAATTGTATATACAATTCTATTTTCTAACCCAAGAAGTAAATCAAGGTTTCTTAATCCTATATCTGTATCTATTAATACAACTTTATTACCGGCTTTTGCAAGTGCAGTACCAATATTGGCACTTGTTGTTGTTTTTCCTACCCCGCCTTTACCGGATGTTATTACTATTACACGACCAGTCATTAATCTTCTCTCCTTAATGTTTTATAAACTACTATTTGTTTATTATTAATTCTTGCCTCCTCAGGCGTAAACTCATTTGTTTTTTGGATATACGGAACATTTACCGTATCATTTCTTCTTGAATATAAACCCGCAATTCTTAATTGAATCGGATTAAGTTTTAAAGCTCTTACTTTTGCAGCAACGTTACCGTTTGAACCGGCATGAGCAATACCGCCAAGTATTCCCCAAACGGTAATATCGCCTGTTGCAATAACTTCGCTGCCCGGGTGAGCATCTCCGACAATAAAGATATTACCTTCATATGTTACGGTCTGCCCTGAACGAAGAGTCTGAGTAACGTATAATGTCGGCAATTCTGCAGTATTTTCTGAAACTTCTTCTAAATCATCAGGAGTAATACCATCAGTATCAAGAAGAACATACTTCCCTTCAGAACTTCTTTCTTTTGTTTCAGTTTCTTCATACGTTTTATCTAAACTCTTTGGTTCAATTAATTCAATATTTGTCTTAATAATATTTTCATTTGTATTTTTATTTTCAGGCTGAATACCTAAAACTTTATCCAGTGCAGCCTGTACTTCAGGGTTTGAAAGTATGGTTTCTTCATCCAATTCTTCTTTTGGTTGTATTTCAGAAATAGTTGTTTCATTATTCATTGATTGATTTTCAATACTTGTTTCCTGATTTTCTGAAACTGTTTCTTGTTCACTTGATAAAGTATTATTTAAGCTTTCTATATGTTCTGAAATTGAATTTTGAAACGGTAATTCCACATCTGCAGATTTTTTTGAATTAATAGAAATTCCTAAACTAACGGCAGATGCTTCAGTCATTTCAGAATTTGTAGAAATAGAACTAATAGAAGATTCTATTGATTCTATCAATGCTTTTATACTTAAAAGCTGAGATTGTTTTAAATCTAAATCTCCCAGATTTAGACTGACATTTTTCCCTTTAGTTTCGCTTGATTCTAAAATAGAACTAAGTTCGGTTGCTAATTGAGCAGTATTTTTAGTTTCGCTTAAATCAATTACGAATTCATTTTCTGTGTAATTTTCCATATCCCTACCCATGTTAACTAATACTATTTAAGAATATATCAAATACAACTTCTGTTCAATAAAATGTATCTTTATTTTAAGGGCAAAGAGAAGATTTTCTTTCAAATTAAAAGGAGCTTTAAAAAGCTCCTTTTTTATTATAATTTTTCAGTTTTTCTAAATGGAATTAAACTATCAAATTCGGAGTTCAAACCAAAGTAGAATCTACCGCTGCTTTCATCATAGTATTTGTGGCCGATTGGGAAACCAACACCAAACTGTAATGCTAACCAATCAGTAATATTAATATATGAACCAAAACCTACACTGTGCAAGAAGTTTTGAGGATAATTATAAACATTATCATTTTCTTTTACCCAGCCAAAATCATAAAATGCAGCAAGTCTAACTCTGTCATCAATAAATTTCAACTTGTTAGGTAAAATTTTCTTCAAACCAGGTATTGGAGTTCTGATTTCAACTGTACCCGTAACACCGTAATCACCGATTAACTCAGCAGGTTGGTAACCTCTTAAAGTATAAGGACCACCTATTTGCATTTGTTCTACAGCATACAGTCTGTTTGGAGAATATTGACCGTTCACACGAACTAAACCAATAACTCTACCCCACAATCTTTGAACACGAGTAGCACCGGCTACGATTTTTACGAATGTACCTTGCGGAGCATTCATATAATTATCTTTTGTTCCACCAGGAAGCCCAACATCAACACCCAATGTACCTAACCAACGACCATATTTATCATCTCTTATACCACGTAAACCGGATCTAATTACAAATAATTTATAATCAGACAATGTATAATTGAGTCGCTTTGAATAAGTATCCGCATCAACAAAATCAATACCTGTATAAACAACTAAATCTGTTTTGGCATTTTTGATTAAAGGATGAGTAACTCTTACACCCATACTTTGTGATTTACCGCGAACATTTAAATATTTATACGGACCGCCCAAGCATATGTTTGAATTGGAATAATCGAATGAAACTCTTGTTCCATAAGGGCTGACAGGAATTGAATACCCGGCAAGTACACCAGTTGAACCGGATGAAAGAACTGTACCGCCGTAAATCTTATCACCAAAACCTGTTAAGTTATCTAAACCTAATAAGAATGATGCTCTTTGAACACCTGTATAAGATCTGCCATAATCATCCCAACCAAAATTAAATCTTAACGGGAATCTATCTCTTACATTTAATTCAACTTTTGTATTATCACCGTTTTTTGAAATTGTTGATTGAGCTTTGATATATTTTTCTTCATTTAATTCTCTTAAAGAACCTTGCAGGGCTTTCGCATTAAAAACAGTACCTTCTCTTAAACCGTCACGTCCCATCATGACATTTTTTAAATACCATGTTCTTGCCCATTTATTACCAGAAATATCAACTTCATTAATCGTACTTTCAACAACTGAAACCGTTACAGTACCATCTACAATTTGTTGAGCAGGGATATATGCGTAACTTGTTAAATAACCTTTTGATTGATAATATCTGCTGACTCTTAATGCAAACGTCAATAAGTCTTCAAAATAAATTTCATGGTCCAAAATATCATCCGCTAAAGAATTCAATACCTTATCTTTGATTTTTGTATTGCCTTCATAATTAATCTTTCTTACCATGAACTTTGGGTTGTAGATAATACCATCCTTAACCAAATCTTTTTGAACATCAACTTCAAATTTTTCTTCATTTTCTTGTGGTGGTTTTAATGTCTCTACTGGAGAAATTAAGTTTTTTTCAATCCTATAATCTTTCATTTGGTTAATCTGCATCTGGTTATACACACCAGATGTATTTTGCATAATACCAGCCGCAGACGGAGTAACATCCAATGCTGCAGGAACTGCAAATGCAGATGTATTAGTCATTAAAACACATCCACAAAACAATAAACACAATTTATAAATCTTTTTCATTATAATTTAATCTCCAGAAAATATCCTACGTAAAAAAATTATATTATAAACAAAAATTAAAGTACAACCTATATTGAATGTATTTTAATAAACTGAAACAAAAAATATTATTCCAATTGATAGACAAATTACCATTTTATAAAAAAAATAAATTTTTATAATTTTAATGTTAGGAGATTATAAAAATGAAAAAATTAATTATTTTAACCTGTTGTATTTTATTATTTTCACAAATAAGTTTTGCACAAGAATGTAATATTGCGGTAGTAGATTTACAAAAAGTTGTTGATACCTCTACGCAGGTAAAAAACCTGAAAAAAGAGCATTCGTCAAAGATAAACGAATTGAATCAAATTATATCAAAAGCACAGGCTGAAATTGCAAAAGAAACTGACGCAAAAAAAATTGTTGAAATACAAGATAAATATACCAAACAATTTAATACTAAAAAAGCAGAAATTGATAAAATGTATGCGGGAAAACTTTTAGAAATAGAGAAAAAAATTAAAACTGATATTGAAACAAAAGCAAAAAATAATGGTTATGACTTTGTTTTTGCTAAAAGTGTAACTCTTTACGGCGGTAAAGATATAACAAATGAAATCTCTTCAATGGTAAACAAGTAAATCATTATAAATGGAAAAGGACTAATTTAAATAAAAAATCTTATTTTTTATCAAAATTTTTTATATTGATTAGATTCCACATACCTGAACACGTTTCTTATTATAAGAGGCGGGAAAGTATAGTTATTATTGCAAGGAGTAATTTTTAATATTGATTTATTACTCCCGAAAGAAATAACTGTCGCCAAAAATTTATAACTGCCGGCAGAAAAAACAATATAACCGCCATCTGTTTGAATTTCTTCTACACTAAAATTAGAGTTATTGATTGCAGCTTCTGTCAGGAAAAACAATTTATCATATCCTGTATTAAATGTTTTTATACACTGTGCTAATGTAACTTTTACAGGTGCGCCGTATGGATTATATGTTTGCTGCGCCGGTGCTGCATTAACAGGATGTGATAAAAAGATAACTAATAATATTAATACAAAAAATTTAACTACTCTTTCCATGTTTCTCCGTAATTTACATCTACAACCAGTGGAACTTTTAAAGGTTGAGAAAGTTCCATACATTTTACAACCAAAGCTTTTACTTCTTCAAGTTCTGTTTTAGGAAGTTCAAACACAAGTTCATCATGCACTTGCATAATCATTTTAGCAGAGAGTTTCTTTTCTGTTAACTCTTTGTCAACTTCAATCATCGCTTTTTTTATTAAATCTGCAGCAGTTCCCTGAAGGGGTTGATTAATCGCTGCACGCTGGGCGAATTCCCGGATTTGAAAATTTGAACTTCCTAATTCTGCAGTAAGATAGCGTTTTCTGCCATATAATGTTTCTACAAATCCGAACTTATTTGCAAATTCAATTTTGCCATTCATATATTGTTTAATCTTTGGATATGATTCAAAATATTTATCGATAAACTCCTGTGCTTGAGAGTTAGAAATATTTAAAGCTTTTGCAAGCCCATATTTAGATTGTCCGTATACAATACCAAAATTGACAGCTTTCGCTTTTCTGCGCATATCTTTTGTAACATCTTCAACAGGAACTCCAAAAACTCTTGAAGCAGTCAACGTATGAACATCAATTCCTGAGTTAAAAGCTTCAATCAGATGCTCATCTTCAGAAACATGAGCCAATAATCGTAATTCTATTTGAGAATAATCCGCAGATAAAATTATATTATGCTCTTTATCTTGTGAACAAAAAGCATTACGAATTTTATTTCCTTCTTCGGTTCTTATAGGAATATTTTGTAAATTAGGATTAGAAGAAGACAATCTGCCGGTAACAGTTGTTGCTTGATTATACGTTGTATGTATTCTTCCGTCACGCTTTGATATTAATGCCGGCAATGAATCCGTGTATGTAGATTTTAGCTTAGAAAATTTTCTATGCTGCAAAATATAATCACAAATCTCATAATCTAATGCTAATTCTTCAAGTATTTCGGCAGAAGTTGAACGGGATTTTTTCTTTTTCCCATGTTTAATACCTAACCTATCATACAGAACTTCTGCAACCTGCTTTGGTGAATTGATATTAAACGGACCACCGGCAAGCTGATATATAAATTCTTCTAGTTCTGCAAGTTTACCTGTCATATAATCAGAAAGCGTTTTTAAATAACTAACATCTATAGCAACTCCGGTATATTCCATTTTTGCAAGTACTTGTGTTAAAGGAAATTCAATATCATTTAAAAGACTTTGTTCTGTTTTAGTAAGATTTTCTTTCCAGTATTCAGTAAGTTTTAGAATTGTATACCCTTCATCTGCTGCATAATGCCACATATCATCAGTACATTCCGGAGTCATTTCCTTTTTATCAGTCATCAAATGATTCAGAAAATCCATTGCTTGAAAATCAATTGCATGATTTCGATTCGGATCTTTTACATAACTGGCCAGAAGGACATCATAATCAAAACCTGCTAATTCTATACCGTTATATTTTAAAATATTCATTACACGTTTTGCATCAAAAAATGCTTTTTTGCATTTTGTACTTTCTAAAAATGGTTTCAATTTATCCAAATATTTAGCTTCAACATAATATCCTTTATCATCAATCCCGAGAGAAACTCCAAGAATGTCAAAATCATTAACAGTATAAACATTTACTCCGCAAGTTGCAGCATTATTAGCTTTTTCAATAATAGAATTAATATTGGAATCATCGGCCTTTATTGAATCTAATTCTTTATCTCCAACTGTTTCTTTTATAGCTTGAGAAAAAAGACCGAGTTGGCCGTTGTTATTCTTACTCTCAGTTTGCGGTTCTAATATTGAAATCTCTTTTTCTTCCTGGATTTGTTCTTTTGAATTAAATGAAGATAAAATTTTATTTATATTTTTAATAAAAGAGTAAAACTGCATACTTCTTAAAAATTCACTTACTTTATTTATATCAGGAAGTATAATATCAGCTTTATCAAAATCAAAATCTATATCAACATCTCTTATTATTGTTGCAAGTTTTTTACTCAATATTGCAATATCTTTCTCTGCACAAATTTTTTCTTTTACAGATTTTTTCTCAATATTTTCACAATCAGCAAGCACTTCTTCAAGATGTCCGTATTTTTCTAAAAGTTGCTGCGCAGTTTTAGGGCCAATACCTTTTATTCCGGGAATATTATCTGATGTATCTCCTCTTAGGGCTTTATAGTCAACAACTTGATTAGGATAAACCCCCAGTTTATCAAATACCTGCCGCCAGCCATACTCTTTTAATTCTCCTTGAGATGGTATCAAAACCTTAATTAGTCCTTCTTTATCAATTAATTGAAAAGAGTCTTGATCACCTGTCAAAATAAGGGTTTTATCACCTCTTTCTGCTGCTCTTTTAGAAATCGTTCCAATTAAATCATCAGCTTCAAAACCTTCTTTCGTATAAATTGGAATATCAAAAGCTTTAAGCCCTTCACAAATAAATCCCATTTGAACAGATAAAGAGTCCGGCATGGTTTCACGATTAGCTTTATATTCTTCATACATTTCTGTTCTGAATGTATGATGCGAAACATCAAATGTAACAGCAATAGAATCCGGTTTTATTTTTCCAAGCAAATCAAAAATTGCCTTAAAGAACCCATATACTGCCCAGGTTGGTTGGTTTTGGGAATTTTTCATTGCAGTACGTTCAAGTGCAAAATACTGTCTGAAAGCCAGTGCGTGACCGTCAATTAATACCAAAGTTTTCCCCATAAATATCCTTCCAACCTAAACTACACCTTATATTTATTGTACCAATTCAACAAAATAAGTCCAGAATTGTAAATATTATGTAATTTTTTGAGTTATATATAGCAAATTATAGGAATAACATAACTTTATAAATATAGGAATTATGGTTGAAATTAATAATAACTACAATAAAATAAGTATTAACAATAATAAGCCTGTAAATAAGACTTATTATACAACAACGCCAAAGAAAACAGAGGTTGATAAGCTTGAACTGTCTAATAAAGAAAACAATACTCAATCGAAAAAAAATCTAAAATGGATTATTGGCGGCATAATTACAGCTGGTATAGCTATATTTGCAGGTATAAAAACACATAAATTTATAAAGAATAAAAAATTACAACGTCTTGCAGAAGAAGAAGCTGAAAGACTAAAGGCGGAAGCCAAAGCAAAAGCCGAAGCGGAAGCTAAAGCAAAAGCAGAAGCGGAAGCTAAAGCAAAAGC
>CALUXV010000059.1 GCA_944324835.1 Candidatus Gastranaerophilales bacterium | reverse complement strand
TCACTCCTCACTAGTCACTACTCACTTGCTTAATCACTTAATCACCCAGTCACTTAATCACTTTTCATAACACAATACCTATTATGTTATGAAAGGCTTAAAATGGATAAAAAACTCGAAAATAATTCAAAATCAAATCACATATATTCGTTAGATGTTTTAAGAGTGATTCTTTGCTTAATGGTTTTATTTTTCCATGCTGTAGGTCATAAAGCGTGGATTGTTGCAAAAACATCGATTTTCTGGCATAGAGAATTTTCTGCAGGTGCATTGTACATGGATGGATTCTTTATGTTGTCTGGTTTTGTACTGTATTTTTTATATTCAATAAAAGATTTTTCAAACATTAGCATCTTAAAAGATTTTTATGTAAAACGTTTTATCAGAATTTACCCGATTTATATCGTGCATACTATAATTTGGTGTATTTTTTATCACAAATTTAATCTTATTATTTTGCCATCAATATTATTAGGAATAAGCGCATTCTATCCTCCATTATTTAATAAAATGGGAATTGGCGGAACCTGGTTTATTAGTGTAATTTTATTTGCTTATTTATTATTTCCTATTTTAGTTTATTTAATTAAATTTTTCGAAAAACATATTTATAAATTTCTAACTTTTCTTTACTTATTAATAATTTATACAAATATTATCGGTGCAAACTGGCATATAAATAAGTTTGCAATTTATATTAATCCTGTATATAGAGTTCTAACATTTATAGTTGGTATGTGTATAGCAAGTATATTTATAAAAAATAAAGAACAAGAAAGCCGGTTTTTAAATACAAAAAGCTGTATATTATTTGCTCTTTTATTAATAATTGTACCTGTTTTGTATAAAAATAATTTCTTTAATCATGTACCATTTGGAAAGAATTGGACTTATTATTCTTGTGTTACTATCCCTCTATTCGGGTTATTAATCTATCATCTTTCAAAGATTAAAAACGGCTTATTTAATGTTATAGGCAAGAACTGTGTAATCCAACATTTTGCAAAAGTTTCATTATGTTTCTATTTAGCACAATCATATTCAATTACTGTTTTTAAAAATTATATTAAATGTAGTAATTCTCTTTCGATATTCATTATATTCATACTTACCTACTTATTTGCTTGTATTTTACATTATGCATTTGAAAAACCGGCAACTAAATATTTCACAACGATTTATAATCAATATAAACAAAAATTAAACCAATAAAATCGTTGTAATTTTATAAAATTTAATTAAAATATAATTATGAGAAAGTTAATCATTAGTGTGTGTTTAATAAGCTTTTTGCTGGAAGGTTTAGTATTTGCAGCTACGGAAACTCCTGTACAGCCGTTTCAAAAGCAAAATCAGGAACAAGTTCAAGAACAGGAACAGAATCAGGTAACTGATGAAGAAGTTGATGAGTTAACTGATCCGACAAGTGAAACGCAGCCAAATGGTAGTGACATAAAGCCGGACAAAGTATATTCACAAACAGAATATGAACAAATATACAGAGATTTAGAAGTTCCGACTTTCAGATTTGTTCATGATGTTGATCCGGAACAGTATTATGATATGAAAGATGCTGCTTGGTCACCATATCCATTAATGCGTTTAAATTCCCCTATTTATTTTAAATCCATAACTATAATGCCGGGATATTATCTATTGACCCCAAGACAATATAAAGGTGATTGGTATATTTTATTCAAAGAAGCAGGAAAAGTTAAATATATAATCCCTGTATTTGAAAAAAATTATACAGATCCAATGTATTACCATAATAATTTACCTGAACTTGATATGAAAAAATCACAACGCTGGATGATAAGATTTTTAAACGGATTGGGCAAATATATCAAGAAATCAAAAAGAAAACCTCCTATTAAGACAAATTTGGAATTGACAGATTTGGATAACAAATTCTTATTAATTGAGGTATATTATGGTTCAATGCGTTATAAAACCATATTTAGAACTGAAAAATTTTAGTAATCATAATATATACTTTTATTATTGTTTTTTATATCGTCCTATCTCCCTTTGTAAATAAATGTAACAAAATTACATAAAATACTAAAGATTATAAAAAATAATACCGTAAACCCTGGTATAGGAACTTAGAAAAAGGAACTAGGGAAATGGGATTAGAATTCGTGTATCAAACTAAATATGAATCAACTATAGATACACTTGCATTACGTGAGAATGTAAAAAAGATTCTGCAAAATGCAGCAATAAAATCTAATGCTGCATATGATACCTATCAACCTAGCGTTGTCGGCGAAACATTAAATATACACGAGAATGTTGAATTAAAACCAAGTCAGGAATTGAAAAGCACAATAAACTTTTTAAATTCAAAAGCAGCTCTAAAGCTTTTGAACTTGACCAAAAGAGATCCAGAACTAATCACTCAACAGGAATACGCAGATATATTGGATTTCAAAGTTGATGAATCCAAAAAGAATATTTTCGCAGCATAAGCTGCAATTTTCTCATAGTCCTCTTTAAATAAAAAGCCGTTGCAATATGCAAGGCTTTTATTTTTATAATTTTTATAATAAGAATCTTAGGTATACATATACAGAACTTAATAATAACGATAAGAAGGTTACAAGAATACCGTATTTTAGATATTTTAAAAATTCTATCTTGTATCCTTTAGCCGCTGCGGCTTCTGTCACAATAACGTTTGCGGCAGCACCTATAATTGTCATATTCCCGCCAAGACACGCACCTAAAGCTAAACACCACCATAGAGGGAATGCATAATCTGCGCCCATTTGATTTTGAATAGATGAAATCATTGGAGCCATAGTTGCTGTATATGGAATGTTATCAATAATACCCGATAAAATCCCTGAACCCCATAAAATAACCATAGCTAATGCAGATTCTGAACCGTGCGTTATGCTTAATAACCATTTTGCCATAAGAGCAATTCCGCCTGATGCTTCTAATGCCCCGATTATTATAAACAAACCTATAAAGAAAAATATTGTGTTCCATTCGACGGATTCCAAAATTTTTGTCGGCTTTTCAAACAAAAGCAAAATACTGGCACCTGTCATTGCACAGACACAGGTTTGGATATGAGTGATATCGTGCGTGACAAAGCCTAGAATAACCAGAAACAGTACTATTAAAGACCGTATCATAAGATTTTTATCAGTAATTGTTGATGAATTATCTAAATTGGCAATTTCTGCCATTTTTTCAGGCAGCGCAACCATTTGTTTTCGATAAATAAATAGCATTAATGATGTTATGCATAAGAAAATTATAGCTATAATACCGGTTAATTCGTTTACAAAATCCATAAAAGAAAATCCGGCAGCACTTCCAATGATAATATTAGGCGGATCGCCTATCAAGGTTGCAGTTCCACCTATATTTGATGCAACAAATTCTGTAATAAGGAAAGGTACGGGATTAATATCAAGTTTTTCAGCAATAACAAACGTTACCGGCAGAATAAGAATAACAGTTGTTACGTTATCAAGAAAAGCGGATACAACAGCCGTAAACAGAGCTAAAGAAAAGAATATTAACTTTGGATGTCCTTTCGTTGCTTTAAGCATCTCATTTGCAACCCAGTTAAACATTCCGCTTTTTGTTGCAATATTTACTATTATCATCATTGAGACAAGTAAGAATATTACATTGAAATCAATAAAATTGATGAAATAATGCGGGTCTAAATTGTTCCCAATCATTTTATTATGGCTTAATAACCCCATTAATAAGGTTATTGAAGCCCCAACCAGTGCAACAGTAACTTTAGGTATTTTTTCAGTTGCAATAAAAATATAAGCAAATATTAAAATCCACGCTGATATAGCCATTGCATGTGTTTGAAATAGTGCAAATAAACTTTCCATAATCTTCCTCTTCTCCAATAATATTTTAATTATAATACAAACAAATAGTGGGTTTTGGCTGTTGCGTTAAGAAATGTAACAAATATAACAAAAATATATACGAAATAGTCAATTTTTATTTTCTAAAAAACTTTATATAAGTACAGAGTATAAAAAGAAGAAACGAACACGAGGAAAGCCCGAAACAAACGGGAACGAGGACTAGAGAAAACGTAAAGTTTCTTTCTACACACACACTACACTTCACAGAAAATTTTCAGAGCCTAAAAGGCTCTTTTTTTTGTTTAAAATTATTTTTGTGTATTATAATTACAAATAATAAATGAGAATATTTTACAATGGAATTATACGAAACAATTTATAAAAGGCGAATAGTTCGAGATTTTAAACCGGAAATTGTACCTGACGAAGTTTTAAAACGAATAATTAATGCAGGTATGCAGGCCCCGACCCATGATCACCTAAGAAATTGGGAGTTTGTAATATTAAAAGATAAAGCGGATAAAGAACTAGCTTTGCAGTTTATAAAGAAAGGAACGGAACCTCAACTTGAAATTTTAAAACAAACTCTTGTTGATGGAACACCGCAGCAAAAAATGTATGCGATTGCTATGCCCAGACAATACTCAATGTTAATGAATGCATCGCATATTATCTTACCGTTTTTTAAATCTAATTCAGGTGTTTTAAAACCAACTTGTGTAAGTTCTTTAAATCCACTCTCTTCAATATGGTGTGTAATTGAAAATATATTTTTGGCGGCAACGGCTGAAGGTTTAGCCTGTTCGATGAGGATTCCTGTAGGCGAAGAAGGAAAAAATGTTGCGGATATTGTTAATGCACCTGAAAATTACCTTTTGCCTTGCTATATTGGTTTGGGCTATCCCGCAGATAACAAACCTGAAGTTGAACAAATTCAATATACAGCAGAACAAAAAATGCATTTTGGAAAATGGTAAAAGGGTACTATTCGGATAGATATCTAGCCGTGTAATTAAGCTTACGGCAAGAAAGAACATTTATCCGGAACTATAACATTAGAATAGTTCTGGGACTGGAGTGTGCTTAAATTCAGCTGCATTTTTGTGCTAATATCATTACATAACAAAGGAGTTTATTTAGTGGAAAACTTGAATAAAGGCGAAATTATAATCTATACAAGTGATGATGGTTCAGTTTCTTTAGATGTTAAACTGGAACAGGATACAATCTGGCTAACACAAAAAGCTATGGCGAAACTTTTTGGTGTTAAAATTCCTGCAATAAATAAGCATATAAATAATATTTACAAAGAAGAAGAACTCCAAAAGAATTCAACTATTTCCATTTTGGAAATAGTTCAAAAAGAAGGAAACAGAGATGTTTTAAGAGAAACAGCTTATTACAATCTTGACATGATTATTGCCGTAGGTTACAGAGTAAACTCAAAAAAGGCTACACAATTCAGAATCTGGGCAACAAGTGTTTTGAGAGATTTTTTGACGAAAGGCTATGCGGTTAATGAAAAACTTTTGCAAGCACAAAAAAGTAAAATAGAAGCTCTTCAAACCAGCGTCAGCCTGCTTTCAAGAAGTTTAAACAAACAATGAAACAGATTGTTATAAGTGTATTACACAAAGGAATACTATAATATGAGGTTGGATTTGGGGTTGGAGTGTGCATGGCTTAACTATTGAGAGGAGATTAGATATGAATATTATCGAACGAAATATTTCAACAATGAAACAGTTTGAAATAATGATAAATACGGCAGATGAAAAACTGGCAGAAATGCTTATTTCAGATACAGCTTCATTTTATACACCTGCTTCTCCTGAACCTTTATACGGAGGAAAGGGCTATTTATCCGTTGTACATTGGATGAGAACAGGATTTTCTAATGTGCAATGGCATATTAAAGACCTTGTTGCTGATAGTGAAAAAGCAGCTGTATGCTGGACATTAACAGGTACTAATGATGGCGAATTTTTAGGACAAGCACCTACTAATGTAAAAATTGAGACAACTGTTATGAACTTCTATTATTTTGATAAAGATGGCAAAATCATCAATGATGTTGCCGCAGAAGGCATGATTGGAATATTGAAACCTATAGGTTTGTGTAAATAGTAGAGTATGATGTGGTGAATCACAGATTTACGACATCATACCTGCTTTAATATATTCATTATAATTCCAGCAAGCATTATGGAATTGCCCTCAAGGATTAGAAGTTTTTGTCAGGCATTGCCTGACCTGCGGACTGTTGTAAATTATATCTTTTAATTGTTAAAAATTTTTCGAATATCATTTGGAGTAGTTTTTTCAATCTTTTTTTGCTTCAACTTGTTTAATGAGTAAATAGCATCTTCTTCTGCCCATTTTATGTTCAAATCTAGATTTGATTTAGGTGAAAATGCTTCTGCAAGCTCTTGGTAATCTAAGTGGTAAGACACTTTACTTTTGTTATAAGACCAAACACTTCGCCCACGAGGAGTAATATTTTTTGCATTACACAATTTGTTAATATTTGGGCTTGATATTATTAATTCTTCTTGTCCAGGCTCGTAATACGGTTTTAAGTCAAGTAATGTAGGTAATCCATCATTTTTAATTTTTCTTATATATTTCAAATGTTCTTGTGTTATTAATGAACGATTTGTTGCTTCTATTAACGCTTCTTGCAATTTTGGAGAAAATCTTGTTCCGAAATTAGTTTTTTTATTATTGTTAGAAATTGCCATATTATTCATGTTAAATTGAATTCTCATTAAATTCTATTCCTTTCTATATCTATTTCTTTTAAAATACGTAAATATTTTTTTTGCTATTTGTATAGGTAAAACATTGTCTGATCTACAAACTGGAGTCCTTGAAACTCCATCAATCAGTGCAAAACAGACTCTTGAAAATGAGTGTTTAGATTTAAGCAAAATTAGCTTGATTACAGCCCGTAAACAATGGTTAAATACGAAAATAGAGTTTCTTTATGGAGGCTCTAAAAACTTAAATCGTTAAGGTTACGATTATGAACCCTTTATATCTGATAAAACTGCCGAGTCGACGACAGGCATAAATGTTTAAACCGAACTTGTCCGCATTATGAAAGAGTCAACAACGGAATACTATAACATGAGGCTGGCGTTAGGTTTAAAATGCAGTTAGTTTGGTTTTTAATGGTATAATTATTTAAGAGGAGTTAATATGGACAAGGAAGATAAAAAGACTTCAATAAAGTTGTTTGAAAATTATAAGGTCAGAACCAGCTGGGATAATGAAAAAGAAATCTGGTATTTTTCTGTCGTTGATATTGTTGGTCTATTGTCAGGAAGTACAAATCCTAACAATTATTGGAAAGTCCTTAAAAACAGGCTACGCAAAGAAGGTAGTCAGTTGGTTACAAGTTGTAACCAACTGAAAATGCAATCTTCTGATGGAAAGTATTATAAGACAGATGTACTTGATGCTGAAGGAGTATTACGGCTTGTTCAATCTATTCCAAGCCCAAAAGCCGAACCTTTTAAGTTATGGCTGGCAAAGGTCGGAAGTGAAAGACTTGATGAGATGCAAGACCCTGAAATAGCTATTAATAGGGCATTGCAATATTATTTAGCTAAAGGTTATTCTCCTGAATGGATAAATCAACGCTTAAAATCCATTGAGATTAGAAAAGCACTAACAGATGAATGGCAGAGAAGCGGAGTCAAAAACTCCGAATATGCTGTACTTACAGATATACTCACACAGGAGTGGTCTGGTATGAAAACCCGTGAGTATAAAGATTTTAAAGGTTTAAAAAAGGAAAGTCTTAGAGATAACATGTCAAATATGGAACTTGTTTTAAATATGCTTGCAGAAGTATCAACAACAGAAATCTCGAAGCAAAGAAATCCTAAAACTTTAGATGAGAATAAATCTGTAGCTAAACAAGGTGGAAGCGTTGCAAAAGAAGCACGTAAAAGACTTGAAATTGAAACAGGCAAGCCGGTTATAACAGATGAAAACTTTTTACCTAATCATAGAAAAACTCGGCAAATAAAGAAGAAGGATTAGGAATAATGGACGTTCTTGTTATCGGAAACGGATTTGACCTTGCCCACGGATTAAAAACTTCATATAAAGATTTTTTAGAAGCTTGTCACAAAATGAGTCTTCAAGAAGCCGTTGACGGAAAAGCTGACTATAAAAACTCGGTGACACTAATTTGTGGATGAAACATTTTATAACCAGACAAAAGCAGCTAGGTGATACTTGGATAGACTTAGAAAATGAAATATTTGAAGTTATTAAAATGTTGTCAAATCGATATAAACAAAATTTTCTTTCAAGAAAAGTTTTAGTCGTTGATAAAAATAATACTGACTTTAATCTACTAGATATAGAGAAATGTTTAAGAGAATCTTATTGGGACGAAAACTTAAATAAAGAGGGTTGTGAGGAGCCTTTTAAAAGTTATATTATCAACTATTATATTGAAACTTTTCAAGATGTAATACCTTTATTGTATAAACAATTACGTAAGTTCACACAAGCATTTGAAAAGTATCTGATGTATGATGTGCTTACACAAATAACACCAGCTATAAAGTATAATTTTCCTCTTCAAGCCCCTAATAGAGCTGTACATGTATTGAGTTTCAATTACACAGATACTTACGAGAGGCTTTATAAAACGGAAAACATGTATGTAGATCCGAAATCAGTATATGTTTATGTGCATGGAAAAGCTGGGAAATCAGATGACTGTAATTTGGTCTTAGGAACCCATAGTTTTGATAATACAACTATTCCCGTAGATTTTAATGTGTTTAAAAAGCATAACCAGAGACACTGTTATGGAACAATAGAAGCATATCAAAATTTTTTAAATATACTTACTGACCCCGGCAGAACCGTATTATTTCTTTGTACCTAAAGATTTCAGCGTACAAGAAGAATATGATAAAGGGTTTAAAATTGATGAGATGATGTTAATTTCTTCAAGCGGTATTACAACACATCATGACAATGAATTAGTCTCTTTTCATATGTTTAACACTCCATACAACTACAAATATCTATATCGCCCATTTGATATAAGACATATAGATTATGACCTAACAAAAGTAGAGCGTGCAAGATATACAGTAATGAAGCATTTATTGAGACATAATAATATTTCCTTGATAACAACAAGACAATATGCCGAGGATACATTGTTCAATCACGTATATGTAAGTTCTAATATAGTAGATAGAAGAATAACGTTAAGTAATAAAGGTGCAGCTAATATCTTTCCGCTATACCTGTATGAAGAAAACTCAAACCAGACATCATTCTTTGACCGGAGCCGTAAACCTAACCTTAATACGAATATTGTCAGAGAACTGGAACAGAAATTGGGCTTAACCTTTACACCTGAAAAAGAAGATACTACAGGAACTTTTGCTCCGATAGATATACTGGATTATATTTACGGAGTTCTGCATTCCAACAAGTACAGAAACAAATACAAAGAGTTCTTAAAAATTGATTTTCCACGCATTCCATATCCTGAGAATGCTGACTATTTCTTTAAAGTTGCTCAACTTGGCAAGCAACTGAGAGAAATACACCTGCTTGAGTCACCTGTAGTGAATGAATTTATAACATCATATCCTGTAGGCGGTGATAATGAGGTTGTAAAGCC
>CALUXV010000058.1 GCA_944324835.1 Candidatus Gastranaerophilales bacterium | reverse complement strand
TCAAGAAAAGCAGTACCTGCAATATCAATGTGTGCCCATTTTACATTATCTGTCACAAATTTTTTCAGGAATACTCAGGCCGTAGAAGCACCGCCCGAGCGGGAGACGGAATTTTTCATATATGCAATATCGCTCTTTAAGCTGTCAAAGTATTCGTCCCACATAGGTAACGGCCAGAAACGCTCGCCGCTTCTGGCTGCAGTATCTGTAAGTTTCTTAACAAACTCATCATCGTTACCCATAATGCCTGAAGCCTGAGTCCCTAAAGCTACCATACAAGCGCCAGTCAGAGTTGCCAGATCAATAACTTCATCAACTCCGAGTTCGCAAGCATAACAGAGTGCATCTGCTAAAGTCAAGCGGCCTTCCGCGTCGGTATTATCAACTTCTATTGTTTTTCCGTTCTTTGCCGTTAAAATATCACCGGGTTTGTATGCGCCACCTCCGGGCATGTTTTCACATGCTGCAATAAGCCCGTGAACTTCAACCTGCGGATGGAATTCTCTTATAATACTCATAACACCGAGAATACAGGCGGCCGCAGACATATCATCTTTCATAGTAAGCATGCTTGACGGAGGCTTAATGTCCAATCCGCCGCTATCAAATGTTATGCCT
Organism: Candidatus Gastranaerophilales bacterium; assembly: GCA_944324835.1. Taxonomy (GTDB): domain Bacteria; phylum Cyanobacteriota; class Vampirovibrionia; order Gastranaerophilales; family Gastranaerophilaceae; genus UMGS1585. Next base: position 8,955 of record CALUXV010000058.1, on the reverse strand, counting down.
TTTCCGATAATCGCAATTCTCTTTTTCGGATTATCAACCTGATATTTCATGTGAATAAATTTAGGCTCCTGAATGCTTCCTTTTGCCACTGCTAGAAAAGCTCCCATACCCATTTTTTCACACTCTTCTCTATTATAAATTTTTGTATCAAGTCCTAAATCACAAGCAATTGCCGCAAGCTCTGCAGGAGTCGCAAACTGTGCAGGCTCATTTGCAATATTTCTTGCAAATCTCATTGCTTCCGCGATTTTAGCAGCTTTATTTACGATATCAGCATTTGCCTGCACGAAAACTTCCTGCACTTTGTTATCTTTCTTTTCGGATTTATATTTATCAAAAGCATAATCGGCAATAAATACCCCTAGAGTAAACTGCTCCGAGTAATCAAATTCAATACCGTCAAGAGCGAAAGCTACTTTTTTAGCCTCCATCTGCATAGCTTTTTTAATCGCTTTTGCAGCAGCTTCTCTGATTTTATCCGGATTAAATTCCTCTTTCCTTCCAAGCCCCAGCACAAGAACCTTTCTGTAAACTTCTTTGCCATAAGTCGGAAGCAGGTATGTTTCCCCGAATTTTCCCTTAAAATTATCCTCTTCAATAGCGTATTTGTTGGCTAAATCGCTTGCGGTTTTTTCACCTTCAAACATGCTTACAACAAGAATATCGCTCTCAATACTCTTTGCATCTTGAACAACTTTAATTTCCATAATTCAAAACTCCTTTCTTACTTTAATATTTTATAAAATATAAGCCGGCATTAAAATACGTTAACTGGATTATAAAACAAACCATTTGACATTAAATTATGTTTAAGTTAGTATAAAATTGTTAGCTATCGGTGGTGCTGCCGTTCTACAAGTTGAAATATAATAATTTAATAAGGTGTGCGGGCGTTTAGCTCAGTTGGTAGAGCGTCTCCCTTACAAGGAGAGGGTCAGAAGTTCGAGTCTTCTAACGCCCACCATTAAAATAAAGTATCCACAACCTTTTTCGGGAAGTGGATTATTTTTTTATTAATGTCAGACGACATTGTGCTCACATTATGCTCACATTTTTTGAAAAAAGTGCCAGACAAACTTTTATATTCTCTTTAGAACAGATTCCAATTTATTAAGTTTAGCACTAGTTGTTCCAATACCGGTAAGCAATAAGGTTGAAACTTGATTTGTACGCTCATCTTCAATACCATAATTATATAGTTTTTCAGATAATTCAAACCCAGACAGACCACTCTTTTTTATTAAAATTTTTGTTATGTCATCCCCTCCGAAATCAAATGTATTAATATGTTTGCGAAACAATTTTAATTGTGAAATCAGTTTATTAATTTGTTTTTTACCTTGTGAAGATGACAAATAACGAATATTTTTTTCAATAGACAATAATAACGGATAAGATGGCGACGTGGTGGATATTAAATCAATAATTTCTTTATTACAATTAACATGTAAAAGTGCGGTAGGATTAAGACCACCTGCGGTTTTATGCAAAGACTGAACAGTAAAATCCGCATACTTAACAGCAGATTCCGGTAATTCTTCAATGAATGGATACAAAGCCCCATGTGCTTCATCAACAATTAATATAGCACCATATTTCATACATAAATTTTTAATTGACTTTATATCAGAAACATATCCTTCATAAGTCGGAGAAGTAATAATTACAGCTTTAATATCATTATTTTTTAAATATGGTTCAATAATACTAGCAGAAACAGGTGTTAATACCCCAAAATCATTTAACGGCAAATTATAAAATACAGGTATAGCTCCTGCAAGTTTTATGGCATTTAAATGCGATTTATGGGAATCAGAACAAATCAAAACTTTTTCTCCAGGATTTACCGCAGATAAAACAGAAATAATAATTCCTGAAGTCGATCCATTAGTCAAAAATTTAGTCTTATTTACCCCATAAATATCAGCCGCATATTTTTCAGCATCATCAAGTAAAATTTCCGGAGAATGAGTATTTGTTTCAGAAATATCATACTTATAAAAATGTTTAAATTTATTAACTATACAAAACTTTTGACCATGAGATGGTGTTGTAAATAGGATATTATTATATTTATTATGTATTAATTTATTAAATCCCATAATTATAATTCAATCTTAGATTCCCCTAAATCAAAATCAGCATCCTCAAATGCGAAATTTTCTTCTTCTTCCTCTTGTACAGGTTCTTTAGTTACAATTTGTAATTTTCTTTCAAGTTCTTCTGGAGTGATTTTTGCATTCGCTCTTATTAATTCCTCATAAATCAAATCTTTGTAGTCAATAACCAAATTTTTCTTTGGATTATCAAGAATTAAACCAGCAAGCCAGCCAAATGTACCTAAGAACAATATTCCAGGAAATATATGTCTAAGAGCATCATTTACTGAATAATAATCAATAGACCAATGCTTAACCATAACAATTAAACCAATTACCAGAAGATTTATACAAGTAAAAAATATACAAAAACATCTTCTGAAATAGGTGCTTTTTTTTAATCTATATTTATTTTTTTTATGTTTTTTTACTGGCATTATTTATTATCGTTTTCCATACTCTTTTTCATACAGAAATGAACTAATGACATCTTATCAACATTACTTAAATTGGTAAAACGTCCGGATATAGTATAATTACCATCATCACCTTTTTCAACTCTTATTAACTGATATTTACAATTAACCTCAATTTCATCATTTAGAGGAATTGTTACATTATATTCATATTCGATATTAATATTTTCAGCGGTTTTAAGTTTCATCCCCCCCGCAGAAAGATCGAGCGTTCTTACTTTGTGAACCGTACCTTCATGTTCAAGTTGTAAATCTTCTAAGAATTTAATACGGGTAAATTTTCTTCTTTGCAAAAATCTATGTTTTTTAGGATTTGCAATAGAAATTTCATTACCTTCAAGTTCTTTTATATATGACTCAAAATACAAATAACCGTTATCAGTTAAAGAATAAAAGTCACAAATATGTCTTTGCATTAAACCGCGTGGTATATACTTAAGCTTCATTTTAAAGCCCTGCATAGAAACTTCGGTCACTTTTCCTTTATTTGTATCTTTAAAGTCATGTGGAACAATTGTTACTATTTGATCTTTTTTTAATAATTCGCGCATTTTATCACCTTTCTATTTCTTAGTAACTGGGACCCTTACTATACCCACGGATTTAGCCTTAACATTTTGTGTAATTTCATTATACGACATAATTGCTATTTGAGGATATGTTCTTTCAATTAAACGTCTAAATACCAACCGAATAGGGGAGGAGCATAGTATAACCGGTTGATTTCCAGTAGTAGTAATTGCTTTTTCTAATTCTGAATTTAATGTATCTAACAACCTTCTTGTAAAATCAGGGTCAAGAGTTAGATTTTGGCCATCCGGACTAACACCTTTTGCAATTGTAGTTTCAACGTCCGGAGCAAGAGTAATTGCTAATAATTCACCGGTATCTGCAAGATTTTGTTTACATATATTTCTTGCAAGAGCCTGTCTAACTTGTTCTGTTAAGTAGTCATGATTTTTATTTACTTTGGCATGTATACTTATTGTTTCTAATATTGTTTTTAAATCACGGACAGCAACACGCTCTTTAAGCAAGTTTTGCATAATAAGTTGTACATCAGAAACAGAAATATCTTTCATTACATCGCTGACATATTCTTCTGATACTTCTGTCTTAAGATTATTTATCAATTGTTGAACATCTGCACGTGATAAGATTTCTGCAGCGTTTTTCTTGATAACTTCCGTCAAGTGAGTAGATACAACCGCAGAAGGACTTACAACAGTATAACCTGCAAGTTCTGCATCGTCTTTAAATCTTTCTTCAATCCAGAGAGCAGGCAGACCAAATGCAGGTTCAACGGCATGGATACCTTGAATACCGATATCTTCAGCACTGCCGCCGGCATTCATTGCAAGACTTCTATCCGGATAAATTTCTCCGGATTCTAATGCAACACCCTTGAGCTTTATTTGATATGTATTTGGCGCTAATTGTAAATTATCACGAACTCTAATCGACGGTAATATAATACCCAAATCTAATGCAGTTTGACGTCTGATTTGTGCAATACGTTCTAATAAGTCTCCACCCATCTCAATATTTAATAAAGGAACAAGCCTGTATCCAACTTCTATCTCAATTGTTTCAACATTAAGAAGCTGCATAATGCTTTCTCTTGAAGCTTTTTTATCCTTTTTAGCTTCCATTTTCTTTTCCTGCTCAATTTTTTGTTCCTTAACTTCTTTTTCTTTAATTTCTTCTTTCTTAGTACGACTCTTAAAGAATGCTGCTACACCTGCAGATGCGCCAATTGCAAGGAATGGTATAGTCGGCATGCCAGGAACTATACCTAAAACGGTTAATAATCCGGAAAGAACACCAAGAATTCTAGGATCTGAGAACATTTCATTATCAATATCTTTAGACAATGATTCATCTTTACCGGTTGCACGTGATACAATCAAACCAGTAGCAGTTGAAATCAAAAGTGCAGGAACCTGAGAAACCAAACCATCACCGACTGTAAGAATTGTATATGTCGAAAGAGCGGTTGCAGGATCCATTTTTAACTGAATCATACCAATAATCAAACCACCGACAATATTGACAATTGTAATAATGATACCTGCAGTTGCATCACCTTTTACGAACTTGGAAGCACCATCCATAGTACCGTAGAAATCTGTTTCACGTTCAAGTTTTCTACGACGTTCTTTGGCCTGTTCTTCATCAATAATCCCTGCGTTTAAATCGGCATCAATACTCAATTGTTTACCTGGCATTTTATCCAATGTGAACCTTGCAGATACTTCAGCAACACGGGTTGCACCGCCTGTAATTACCATAAAGTTAATCAAAACAAGGATAATGAATATTACAAAACCGACAACATAATTACCGCCGACAACAAATTCTCCGAAAGAATGGATAACGTTTCCCGCCTCCCCGTATAAAAGAATCAATCTGGTTGAAGAAACGTTCAACCCCAGACGGAATAATGTTGCAATCAAAAGCACCGTCGGGAAGGATGAATAATCTAAAGGCTCCTGAGTATATAAACAAACTAAAAGAATAATAACTGCTAGTGAAATATTAATTGTAAGCAATATATCCAAGCAGAACGCAGGAAGCGGTATAATCATCATGCAAACGATAACAACCAACCCCACAGCGAGGATGATATCATCATTTTTTAATATTTGAGCTAATTTAGTTAAATCCAACTACCTACTTCCCTTTCTTATTATAAACGTATGCTAATATTTCGGCAACAGCCACGTACAAATCCGACGGAATAATCCCGTCTACCGGAACCGTATTATATAAAGCTCTTGCTACAGGTCTGTTTTCAACTATCGGAATATCATTATTCTTTGCAATTTCTCTGATACGAAACGCAACATAATCTATCCCTTTAGCAATAACAATAGGCGCAGGAGCAACAGTTTTATCATATTTAATTGCTACAGCATAATGAGTCGGATTCGTAACAACAACGTCAGCTTTAGGAACATTCGACATCATACGCTGTTTTGACATTTGAATTTGTATAGACTTTATTTTTGATTTAATTTTAGGATCACCTTCGATATCTTTGTATTCATCTTTTACTTCTTGTTTTGTCATTTTTATTGATTTTTCATATTCCCAATCTTGATATTTTTTATCAAGAAGTCCCAAAATAATCATTGCAATACACATATTAATTAACATTTTAATAAGAATTGAACATATAACTCCAAGTGCAGTTGCAGGGTCTGCACCAAGGATAGCAAATAATTCATCTTTTCTACTATTGGCCGTAGCATAACCGCAAGAACCAACAACGGCAATTTTAATTAAGGATTTTACAAATTCAACGATTGTTCGGGGTTCAAAAGGATTAAATAAACGTTTTGCATTATCTAAAACCCTCTTTGGAGAAATATTATTAAAATCAAACTTGACCTTTTCCATTGCAAATACGTGCCCTACATTTAATCTTACAATTATTAGCGCTGCGATTGCTAATGTAACAAGAAAAGGTAGTACAACACCGGCACAAGCTTGTACATATGGAAGAAATATTCCCATTATATTGTCAGTGCAAACGGTATCTGGATGTATATTTGTAAATGTATATCTTAGCAAATCAAGCATTTTATCTAATATAAATTTTCCCATAACAGCAAGCAGCGCAACAGAAACAGTCATGACCAAGGCAGATGCAAGATCACGGCTTTTTGAAATATTACCTCTTTCGCGCTCTTTTTCCCTTCGTCGGGTGGTGGCCGATTCGGTTTTTTCTGCAGCTGATTCGTTCCCCATAAATATACTAGATTAGGTTAGATAATTAAAACTAACCTCTTACTCTTCCTCTCGTCTAGATTTTGTACGTACTATAATAAAAATTTTACCATATAAGTAAGAATAAAAAAAGGAGTTAACAAAATGTTAACTCCTTTGAATTTAATTTTTACATTTATTTATTTACAACAACTTGTAGCTAAGTACTCTTTTAATTTTACTGCTTTGTCAGTTGCTTCCCAAGGAACAACAATATCGGTACGGCCCATATGCCCATAAGCAGCTAATTTTTGATAGAATTTACCACCGTTTTTAGCCGGTAAATTTCGTAAATCAAACTGTTTTATAATTGCCATAGGACTTAAATCAAAGTTTTCTCTGACAATATTAGAAATTTCATCGTCAGAAAGTTTTCCTGTTCCAAAGGTATCAACAAATATTGAAATAGGTTCTGCAACACCAATCGCATAAGCTAATTCAATTTCACATTTGTCAGCAAGACCTGAAGCTACGATATTTTTAGCAACATATCTTGATGCATAGGCTGCAGAACGGTCAACTTTTGTAGGATCTTTTCCGCTGAATGCACCGCCGCCATGTCTTGAGTAACCACCGTACGTATCAACAATAATCTTACGTCCTGTCAAACCGGCATCACCTTGAGGCCCACCAATTACAAATCTACCTGATGGATTGATTAAGATTTTTGTCTCATTGTCTAGTTTTATAGTTTCAGTTTCAAATACATAATCAATTACAAGTTGTTTTAAATCTCGTCTTATGATTTCTTGAACTTGCTTGTTATCTGAAATACCGTTAATTTCGGGATCATGCTGAGTTGATAAAACAATTGTATGTATTCTTGAAGGCTTACCATCAACATATTCAACAGTTACCTGTGATTTTCCATCCGGTCTTAAATATGACAACAGACCTTCTTTTCTAACTTGTGCAAGTCTGTATGACAATTTATGAGCCAAACTGATAGGTAATGGCATCAATTCAGGTGTTTCGTTACAAGCGTAACCGAACATAATTCCTTGATCACCTGCACCAATATTTTCAGTTTCAAGAGAAGACGTATCAGAATTATCTGTTCTTGTTTCTAATGCTTTATTTACACCGCCTGCGATATCAACTGATTGTTCATCAATACTTGTCAACACTGCACACGTATTTGCATCAAACCCTCCGCTTGATTCACCAACGTAACCTATATTCTTAATTGTATCTCTTACAACAGACGGAATATCTACGTAACAATCAGATGTAATTTCACCTGAGACTAAAACCATACCGGTCGTAACAGATGTTTCTGCTGCTACTCTTGATTGAGGATATTTTGTTAAAAACTCATCTAAAATAGCATCAGAAATTTGGTCACATACTTTGTCCGGATGACCTTCGGTAACTGATTCCGAAGTAAACAAAAAGTTTCTTGATTTCATTTAAAAATTCTCCTTAATTTATACACTACCGGTAAGTTTTTTAATTCCAACCCGGTCACTACATTTAATATCATTCTAGTACAAATAGTTTTAATATCAAATTTTAAAAGATATATTCACATAAGTTTACTTTTTATGTATAAAAAAAATATTTTTATTATAATAATCACATAGGGAAATACATAAGAGGGGTTAAAACTTTGACTAACAAATTAAATGACGGTGTAGGGAAGAAAATAGTAGAAGCACTAAAGAAACAATCAGAAGGAGATTTCACAGAAATAAAAACACCAACGACATCAGCAGTAGATGGGCTTATCCCGAATATTGCAGAAACTGTTGGAACCGTTAATACTACAAAACAAGAAAATAATATGGATTTTTCTAGTATAAAACCTATTAATTCTGATATATTCGAAGAAGAAAAAGAAGAAGAACCTATCATGGAATCTATTCCTGAACCGGTTAATGAAGTTATTCAAAATAATTCATTTGCTGATATTAATTTAGATAATTTTATAGATGATGAACCTGTTGTATCTAAATATACAACAGAAATTAATGATTTAGAAATGCCTGCAAATATTGTTATATTGAAAAAATTAATATCACAACTTCCAAGTGGTGTCACAAGACATACAGGAGCACAAATTATTAAACAAACAATGGAAGCTCTTGGGATTTCAATGAAAAGTGTATTAAAAGAAGCTCAAGATGTTCAAGATAATTTAAAAGAATCTGCAAAAGAATGTCAAGCAACTATTCAAGAATACAAAAAACAAATTGCATCGTTAGAAAAACAATCACAAAACTATCAAAAACAATATGGTGCACTAAATGACTTAATAAGTTTATTTATACAAACAACAAAATAATAAATAATTGCAATTTATAAAAAATAACGCATAAAAATTTATGCGTTATTTTTTATATGTAATATATAAGAAAATAATCTATTATAACTCAGCAAAGCAATTAAATATTGTTCTACTAAAGCAGATAAAAGTGGTGGGCAGGGGTAAGGACTCCGTTGCCGTTCAGCAAAACGATTAAGTATCGTTTTGCGTGGAATATTGTAATTAAAATTTGAAATAAATACAAAAGGCAATGGAGGAAGAACCACCACGGTGGTGAGAAACACCTCTGCCATAAAAAAAGAACCCCTCACGGAGTTCTTCTTAAATAGTACTGGGCAGGGGT
>CALUXV010000057.1 GCA_944324835.1 Candidatus Gastranaerophilales bacterium | reverse complement strand
GGTTCCGGAGTTGGTTTTGGTTCCGGAGTCGGATCACCATTTAATTCATCTATTGTTTGACTTAATTTGTCATCTGATGATTTTTTTAATTTCAAAAATTCATCCCTGCTGATAGCTGTCTTTTTACCGTCAGAATCGTATTTATAATATTTTTTAGTTTCTTTGTCAATTTCCACACTACAAGTAGTTAGTTTGCCATTTTCATAATATAATGTATATACCTTTCCATCTTTTGAAAAAGAAATATTACCATTACCCTTAATATTAATAATGTTACTATTAGATTCAATATTATTATCGTTCAAGAACTTCTTAATGTCAGTGGCACTTTGTTGTTCAGCAATTGAAATTACTATTTCGTCCAGGTTTTTAAGCTGTTCATCCGTAAGTCCGCCGTCAATCAATTCTTGCTTAATGCGATTGAATTCCGTTCTATCACATTTTTTCAAATAATCTGTTATTTGTTTAAATTCGGTATCAGAAAGTTTAGTACTTATGTCTTGAATTTCAGATACTATACCGGATTCTTTATCAAAAGTAAGTTCATGCAATCCTTGCTTATCAGCATAAACCAATTTGTTATCTTTTATTTCAACTTTATAGCCTCTATCATCCAGATAGTTTTGAGCTTCATCAATTTTTAATTTCTTCAGACTGCTTATATTGCTTTCACTTAATGGCGCAGGAAGATTTTTGTTTTTATTATGAAGCTTTAATATAGCATCAATATTTTTGGCACTTATTCCATTCATCTTAACAGATGTTCTGACACCTAAAATATAACCAACACTTGTTATTATGGCATTTTCGCCAAAACCGTTACTCCAATCACCGTTATTAAACCCTGCCGTTATTGCGGTTGCAGAACCCAAATCTGCAGAGTAACCTGTTACTTGAGTTAATACTTTTCCTGTAGTTGATGAAACTCTTGCTGCAACTTGTTCTGTTGCTCCCCCGATACCAACACCGGCAGCCGCTGATAAACCGGATTCCATTGCTTTATCTTCTGCAGCAGCTCTTCTTTCCATTGTGTCGCCAATAACACTTGTTTGCATATCTGCGCTATCTATCAGATATTGAGTTGTTCCGACTGCAACACCGGAACCAACAGCGTTGACAACTGTATTCAATGTTTTAACAGTTTTAACTGCTTTACCAACAGTTCCTAAACTGCCTACCAATTTTATAGCTCCAGCACCACCAAGCGGCAAAGTTACAAGAGAACTAAATACATCAAAGCCGGCTTCACCCAATGCTTGATGAGTTAAGTATTCATTATTTAATTCTTGTAAATTCATGCCGGTAAACATTTCAACAGCTTTATCAAAAGCGATATGCTGTCCGTTTGCATCAACCAGTTTTCCTTCGGCGGCCATTGATAATTTATTTAGATTTGAATTTGCTATTGCATATACGTTATTTACATCATCTCTGGTTGTTCCCATAAACATTGTCTGACGCATACCGTTTATGAAATCCATTTTAAAACCTTCACTATCAACAGAATCACGGTATGATTTTTCAAGTAATGAAATATTATTTTTAATTAACTGTACAATCTGTTTATTTTTAGTAATATCATCTTGAGATAAAATAGATTGCGTATTAGTTGACTCAAGCATTAATTTTGAAAAATCTATATTTCCACCGGTTTCAAATTTAATTTTTTCAGTTATAGTTTTATATTCTTCAGGAGCTTTTTCTTTTATTAATCTTAAAATTTCATCATTTTTAATTAATTGGAATGCTTTTGTTGCATAATTTTCTGCATTTTGATGGTATATACTTGCAATTCCTGTACCTGCACCATTAACAGCCGAAGCATTAGATAATTCTTCTACTGTATCTTTATACGCTTGGGCTGCTTTTTTCAAATATGAAATAGCTTCATCGGCTATTTGTTCATTTGTAAAATCGCCGTAGCCCGTTATCATTCTATCCGCTTGGGAGGCTGTATCTGCTACTTTTTTACCTTCCGGAAGAAGTTCATCCATTTTAGTGTAAATATCACTGTTAAATGATGAATAAGCTTTTTCATTATTACCTTCTTCTACATAATATGTACCAACTTCAGCTTTAATTCTAATTTTTTCTTCTTCTGTTAATACTGATTTACCGTCAGTCAGATTTCTGTTTGCTGCATCCATTTCCGCCGCATCACCTTCTGTTTGGTGATATAATAAAGCCTGCAATGCATCTTGGTCTTCAAAATGTCCTTTTATACCGTGTTCTTCATTATATTTTTGAGATGCATTTTGTAAGTTATCATAATCTGTTCTCGTTGTTATAGCCTTTATGCCGGCATTAATATTTTCAGTGTGACTGCCGTAGGTTGTTAAGTTAGTAAATATAACCTCATCACGTCTTGTTTGGTCAAGTATAGTACCATTTGCAACCAAATCTGCATTAAGAGTATATACTTCTCTATCTTTTATTTCGCTAGCTAAAAATGCTTCATATGCAGATTTATATTTCCCGCTTGCAACATCGTCTGCATACTTCTCAGCATAGTGTTCATTGATATATGCTAAAACGGCAGGATCAGTAATTGCTTTATTGGCTTTAATCATTTGTTCTTCATCTGTTCCAAGTCCAAATACAAAACCATTTGCCGCATCATCTAATTCTTTTATTATTGCATCCGCTTCCATTTGTACGGCTTGTTTTTGGTCTATAACTTCTCCGCTGGCAGAGAAATAATAAACTTTCCCGTTGACTTTAGCGTATTTGATATCTTTATTAAATGTACTTGTTGAGAGATTACCCTTGACTATATCATATACATTGCTGGCTTCTACGTATTCTTCATCTAGCAGAGTTCCATCGTGTGCCATTATCCATTGCTGGCCGTTTTTATCAACAACAATACTTCTGCCGTGTTTGTCTTTTTCTCCAATTCGTACGTATTCGCCGTTATCAACAATATTGCCGTTTCCCACTATGGTTTTGCCAGTAACTTTTTCTCCATAGTCAAACGCATTTGTTGCTTTAACATACGAATCTTTCAATATTTTATTATCATGTGATGCAACCGTTATATTTCCATTTGAATCTCTGACAAGAATTCTGGCTCTATTTTTCATTGTACCGATAACAGTATAAGTTTGACCTCCGTATTCAAATTTTTCTCCGCTGCGCTGATAATTCTTTAATCCTATGCTTCTATAGTATGCATCAATACGTTTTGCACGTTCTATTGCTTCTGCGGATTTACGATTTTTTAGATATTTGTTATCTGCATCAACTTCTGTCGGGATAACAATCGTTTCGCCGGCTTTAAAATCTTCGCCTGGTTGTTTGCCGTTTGCTTTTAATAATGCTTCTTCACTACAGCCGAATTTTTTCGCTATTTTAGCAGCATTTTCACCAAATTGTACAACCATACCGGTAGTATTGCCTTTGCCATCGTAAGTTACTGTTTGTGATTTTCCGGTATCTGCATCTGTATAAGTTTGGGTTAAACGATTTCCTGAATCGTTTTTCAGGGTTACGGTTTTGTTGTTATCCGAATCTAAAAGAGTTTCTTGTGTGTTTTCACCTTTTGATTCAAGTATTTGAGTTGTTTCTTTTCCGTCAACAGAGGTTTTTATTACGGTTTTATCGTCTTGTATTTCTGTTGTTTTAACAGTTGTTTTGCCTGATGTATCAACAGTTGTTTCGGTCGTTTTATTACCTTCTATAACTTTTTCATAAGAAGAACCATCTTTATTTTGAACAGCTTCTTTTATAACTTGTCCATCTTTTTTTATTATTTCTCTTGTTCCTGTTGAATCTTCAGATTTTTCTGTTATTGTTCCATCGGAATTTTTTGTAAAAGTTGTTATCTTTTCTTTATCTGTTCCGATATTCTCTTTTTTAGTTGTTAAAACCGGCTGCCCGTCTTGATAGGTATAAGTTTCTTCCGTTTTACCGCCGTCTTTGGTTACAACTTTTGATTCTTCTTTTCCGGACGAATCATAGGTTATTTCTTCAATATTTCCATTAGGGTATTCTTTTATTGAGGTTGATTTTTTACCATCTTTATAAGTAGTTGTTGTTGTACTTCCATCTTTTGGGTCGACAAAAACTTCTTCTTGGATTTCGTATTCGCCGGCAGAATTTTTCTTAAATGTTGTGGTGGTAGTTCCTTTTTTAACGATTTTTGTTCCGTCTTTTGTAATAGTTTCTGTAGTTCCGTCATTGTATTCAGTTACGGAATCTCCATTTTCATTGACTGTTGATGATTTAACTTTTGATGATTCAGATGATAATTTGTTTAAAAAAGAAAATAGAGCCGTATTTTCTGCTTTAATTCCCAGTCCTTCTAAATATTTGCCTGCTTCTTTTTTAGATAATTTTTCATCTCGGCCGTGTTTGGCTTCTTCTGCAACTTGTTTTTGAAAAATGTTGATTTCTTTGGCATCTAAAATCCCATCCTTAGGGTTATTATCGACTTTATCAAAAATATTCAGCAAAGTAGTATCTGTGATGGATTCACGCTTAATTCCACCTTTCAGATTGCCGAAATTTTCATCCTTTCCTTTGAACTTTATGTCGTTAAAATCAACCACCGATACGTATCCTTTTTCATAACACAATACAATGTTGTGTTATGAAAATAGACGGCATAAAGTTTTAAAAACTTTAAAGATAAAGAATTTTTATTTACAAAATGTAATATTGTATCCTCTCAAATAAGAAAATGATACTAGTAAGGTAATTAAACAGCCGGAGGTAAAAGAAAACACGTTCATTTAAATACTGATTCACTACTCACCAGCCTAGTCTCTCAATCACTTAACATAACACAATATGTATTGTGTTATGTTTTACTCTTCTTTTAGTCTTATACAATAATCCTTAATCGGGCAAATATCGCATTTAGGATTAATTGGTTTACAGATATTTTGACCGTGTGTGACCATTAACGTATTAATATCCAGCCAGTATTTCTTTGGAAGTTTTTTTCTTAATGCAAACTCTGTTTCTTCCGGAGTTTTTGTTTTTACATAGCCTAAACGGTTAAAAATTCTATGTACATGTACATCAACACATATTGCGGGAATTCCAAAACCTTTGGCAAGTACAAGATTTGCTGTTTTTCTGCCAACGCCGTTGAATTTTATCAAATCCTCAATTGTGTCAGGAACTTTGCCGTCTAAATTCTCTACAATTTCTTTTGAAAGTTCAATAATTTGTTTGGCTTTATTTTTATAGAACCCTACAGGATAAATAGCTTTTTCTAAATCTTCAATATCTACTTCCATCATTTCTTCAGGTGTTCCGGCAAGTTCCAGCATCCTTAATGTCGCAGGGTAAGTTGTTTTATCATTTGTGCGCAAACTTAGAATACATGCAATCAAAACCAAATAAGGATTTTTAAAAGTTTCCATTAATTGAACAAAATCGCTTCTTGGCTGATCTGCTTTTTCTAAAATTGATACAATTTTATCAATATCTATCATTTGCTTAAAAGTCCTTCAACATCAATAATATGTTTTAACTTTAAAGCAAAAATATTATCACGTTCAAATTTCGCCAATTTTACTGCATCTTTTTCTGTCGTTATAATGTTTCCTTTGATTTTGGATATATCAGATTTAATATATCTATGATGATCATCAAACGTAATTTTATTTAGGATTTCATAATCATCTTCTAAAAACCTGTAAAACTGTGCAGGTTGTCCTATCCCGCACATTGCTGTAACTGCTTCGCCTGATACAAGGTTATCACCTGTTTTGATATTATAAACGTAATCCGGAATTGTATAACAAACAAAAGAATCACATTTGAATTTTTTCCCCATTATTTTGGCAAGTTTTTCTGCTCTTGCATTATCTTTTGATTTATTAACAATAACAAGTTTATCAATACGCTCAAAAGCTTCCGGCCCTTCTCTCATGGGGCCTGCAGGTAATAGTTTTTCGTTTCCGAAACACATTTCAGAATCTACAAGTAAAAGGTTTAAATCTCTATGTAATCTGCGATATTGGAAACCATCATCAAGTATAATTTTGTTTACACCTAATTTTTCAATCGCATATCTTGCTGCTTTTACTCTGTCTTTACAGGTTAAAACGGCGCACATATTAAGGTTGACAGCAAGCATATATGCTTCATCTCCGGCCATATCTGCATTATAGAATAAATTTATACCGTCAGATATTACATTTACTTTTTTGTTAGAGAGTTTCCCGCCGTATCCTCTTGTAATAACCGCAACTCTTTCCCCTTTATCAACATAATATGCTGCAATTGCTTGTACAATCGGTGTTTTACCAACTCCACCCGTAGTTAAATTCCCGACAGATATTACATCTGCATCGACTTTAATCTCTTTTAATTTCCCATTATCGTACAATTTATTACGAAATTTTGTGACAAGACCATAAAAAAGAGAGAAGAATTCTAATAAATCTAATAGAAAACCTTCTGCATTTTTATCATAATGTAACTTTGTTATACGGGATTTTAAGTTCAAAATAGTATACCCTAATTCCAGTGATACTTTACATATAATAACAAAAAAAGGGCCGCTTATCAAGCGGTCCTTTTGATTGAATATAAAAATTATTATAAATCTGTACTGTTTGCAATAATTTCCATTTCTTTAGACGATGCATAAGCAGAATAACATCCGCAATCGCAGTAGATAACTTCACCTGTTGTACCTGATGACAGGTCAGATGCTAAGTATAACCCTGCTTTACCAACATCTTCTAAAGATACATTTCTTCCTAAAGGAGCTCTTGCAACAGCAGCCTTAAGCATTTTAGAGAATCCTGAAATTCCCATTGACGCAAGAGTTTTTACAGGACCTGATGATAAACAGTTAACTCTGATACCTTTTGGTCCTAAGTCTACAGCTAAGAATCTCATTGCTGATTCTAATGCAGCTTTTGCTACACCCATTACATTATAGCTTGGAACAGATTTAACAGAACCAAGGTATGTAAGAGCAAAAATTGAAGAACCTTCGTTCATTATAGGTTCAGCATAACGGGCAACAGTTACAAGAGAATATGCACTGACACCCAAAGCCGTATTCCAGGCATCATATGTTGTATCTACAAATCTGCCCATCAATGCTTCTTTTGGAGCAAAAGCAACCGCATGAACGACGAAATCAAGTTTACCGTATACTTTTTCGCATTCATCAAATACAGCTTTAACTTCTTCTTCTTTTGTAACGTCGCAGCTCATGATGATTTTTGCACCCATACCTTCAGCAATAGGTTTTACTCTTTTTTCCATTGCTTCACCGGCATAAGTAAATGCAATTTCTGCACCTGCATCATGAAGTTGTTTTGCAATTCCGTAAGCTATACCATGGGTATTTGAAACCCCAAATATAACCCCCTTTTTACCTTTCATTAAATCCATATTAATTATCCCTCTCTACTAAATTTAATAAATATATGCTATCAAAAAAAGATACAATTAGCAAGAATATTTCAATTTAACATTTGTCATTAATGTTTTTCTAAATCCATTCAGGATAATAATAAAGTTTAATTTTTTTCTTTGTACTTAACTTTGCATGTCCGCCGAATATAAAGTTTGTCAAAGAACCGGTAGGCGGAAGAATTGTTAAAGCCCATTTTAGAGGATAAACCCACAAACTTCTGTCTTGTCCTATTATTTCATAAGAGTATGTTAGTTTGTTTGAATCAATGTTTGGAATATCAAAACTTCCAATTATAATACTTGCAGGGATACCGTTCATTCCGCTTGGGATTGTTGTTTCTATTTTGGCTGTAAGTATTGTATCTTTAGGAATTATTATTTCTCCGTTATATTCAACATCTGAATATACTTTCATAGAAATAAGGTTCCCTTCTTTAACATCGTTTTCAGACTTTATTTTTGTACAGGAAGTTATAATTACAGGGATTTTTTCTGTACTTTGATAATTATAAACGGTATGAGTTTTAGGTGCTTCAAACTCTTTGTTCCCAAGAGTTTCATCAACAAAGGTATCAGTTACCGCATATACAATACCGGTATTAAGAAGATAAAATAATAATAAGTAACAAATAATTTTATTCATAATGAATTTTTTCTGTAGAACCTGATTTGATTTTTTCTTCTAATAATTTTCTGTTATTTACTGACGTTAATAAAAAATTCTGATAATGCTCATTATCTATGTAAATATTGTTCGCAAGAAAATATGGATATTTTGTATAGATATACTCATATACTATTGCCAATCTTTTAGAAGCAAGATTTTTATTGGACAATAAATCGTGTCTTTTTTGCGGCGCAGTTTTTTGTATATAAATAATTTCAGCAACCGGGTTATATCCGGCCATTACCATATAATCTACAGCTCTTTTATCCGCAACTATTTCAAATTTCTTAGGCGCAAGTTTGATTTGTAATGCGGATAAAGTTCCGCCCCAAAGTCCGTCAAAAGATTTTACAGCATTTGAAATACCTCTTGCAAGTCCTGCTGCAAGTTCATTATCATCTTCTATGTTTTTGTAAATATCTCGATAAACAATAACCTGACCTGATTCCAGCATTGTGTCCATGTTTAAAAGACTTTGTTTATCCTCATCCGAGTATACAAATATGACTCTTTTTTCGATTTTATTTGCATTTAGTAATTTAGTACCAATATTGTTAATTCTGCATTGAATTATTTGTTCATCCTCTGCGAACGCAGATAAAGGAATAAACAGGCACAAAAACAGCGCTAAAACTCGTTTCATACGAACACCCTTCTCTATAAGTAATATCAATTTTGGTTAGATTCTTTTTGAGTTTCAGAATGAGAATCCTTAACCGGTCTTTCAGCTGGAATAACTCCACTGTCATACTTTACTCCTCGAATAGGAGCAATACTGTTTTGTAAAATGAAACCATGATTTTGGAGTCTTTGTGGACTATTTTCCATAAGTTCTTTATCCGGTGTTTCTAAATTAATATTTTTCTCAATTGGTGTTTCAACATCAGGAATAAGCTTAATCTCTTCGGCAAAAGCAAAACCTGTTGTGCATAATATTATAAATAGTAAACTGGCAATCTTTTTCATACTACGTATTATAATATACTTAAAAAACATGGTAAAGGGGGATATATTTTTTTTCATAACACAATAGGTATTGTGTTATGAAAAAGTATAATATAATTATATTTTAATGTAAATATATAATTTTTTTGTATATTGAAATAAGCCCTGTTAATTGTAATAAATATTTCTTTCTGCCTCCGGCGGGTTTAATCAAATGATAGCGGGGGTTATGCACCCCTGCACCCCGCACCTGCATTTCAAATATATAATTTTACTTTCTGCCTCCGGCGGGTCTTCCAGACGGGGGGACTTTTGCCGCCAAAAGTCCCGCAAAACCGGTACTCTGCACTGCGTTCACTCATCAATTGTAAAACTCAACCCAAGCGGGTAAACTCGGTTCTTCGAACCTCAGACAATACCCGCCTTGTCATTGTTTCGCTAACATTGATGGCTCACTTCGTGAAGAGTACGAAGAATAAAATATTCTGTCACTCTGAATTTATTTCTTTTATTTACGTCGTCCTGAACGAATGTGAAGGACCGCATTGTCATTCGCACCAGAATTTCTTAATCACTTGTTTAAAGAGATTCTTCGCATCCGCTCAGAATGACGAAAAA
>CALUXV010000056.1 GCA_944324835.1 Candidatus Gastranaerophilales bacterium | reverse complement strand
TTTAACAAATGTTCTTAATACTGAAACACTTAACATTGTACTACCTTTAAATTAACTAACCTATATTTATATAAAGTATTTTTCGTACAAAAAATTGCTTAAGTATTACAAAATTTATACCCCTCACCCTACCCTCTCCCTCAAGGGGCGAGGAAAAATACTCAAATTCTCTGTTAAAAATCTTCAAACTGTCTGTTCATTTACATAAGCGTTAGCTTAGTTCCGGGTTCGAGCGGATTTCCGTACGGACGACGCAGCAAAGCTGCTAGTCCGGATAACGAACAGATTGAAGAGTCCCCAAAAAAGTGGACAATAAAAATGAGCGAGTTTGTAGACATTATCTACAGTCTTAAAATTATTCTTCGACCATATTTAATTATACATAATTCATTAATGCATTCAAAATTTGTAAAATTTATGATAAAAATAAATGTAAGAATACAATTAAAAAAGTAATCGGGTGTATTATGGCAGAAATAAGAGTTTTAAAAGGCGATATAACAAAGTTGGATGTTGATGCGGTTGTTAACGCTGCAAACAAAACACTTCTTGGAGGCGGAGGAGTTGACGGAGCAATTCACCGTGCAGCAGGGAAAGAACTTTTGGAAGAATGCAAAACATTACACGGATGCCAAACTGGTGAATCCAAAATAACAAAAGGATACAATTTGCCATCTCGATATGTTATTCATACAGTCGGGCCGGTGTGGCACGGAGGAGATAACAACGAACCGGAACTTTTGAAATCCTGCTATAAAACAGCGTTACAAATTGCTAAAGAATACAATATTAAAACGATTGCATTTCCTGCGATTTCTTGCGGTGTGTATGGCTTTCCAATAGATAAAGCCTGTAAAATCGCTTTTGAAACAGTACAAGAATTTAGTTTAGAAGGTAATTGTATAGAGACAATTATTTTTATTGATATAAATGATTCGGTAATTAATGAATATAAAAAGTATTTGTAATGTAGTTTAAACTATTTAACAATAAAATTCTTTACTTCTTGAAATCAATATTCCCTTGACGTAAAATAATAGTGTAGATTTAACACTAGATATAATTAAACAGGTTTATATGGATAAGAAAAATATAAGAAATATAGCGATTATTGCGCACGTAGACCACGGAAAAACTACTATGGTTGATTGTATGTTAAAACAAGCCGGAGTATTTCGTGACAATCAACAAGTACAAGAAAGAGTATTAGACAGCAACGACCTTGAAAAAGAAAGAGGTATTACGATTTTATCTAAAAATATCTCGATTAATTATAAAGGCTGCAAGATAAATATTATTGATACGCCGGGGCACGCAGATTTTGGCGGAGAAGTTGAGCGGGTATTAGGTATGGTAGATGGCGCATTATTAATTGTTGATGCTGCTGAAGGGCCTATGCCGCAAACCAGATTTGTTTTATCAAAGGCTTTGGAACTCGGGATAAAAATAATTGTAGTATTAAATAAAATTGATAAACCTGCTGCAGATCCTGACAGAGCACTTGATAAAGTATTTGATTTATTTACCGAATTGACAGATAGGGAAGATTTGATTGATTTCCCATATCTTTATGCAAGCAGTTTACACGGGTTTGCAATCAAAGAACTTGATGATGAAAGAAAAGATGTAACTCCTCTATTGGATGCAATTTTAGAAAATATAGCACCTCCGGAAGGTGATGCAGATAAACCGCTGCAGTTTCAGGCAACAACTTTGGATTACAACGAATATGTAGGAAGAATTGTTACAGGACGTATAGTGAACGGTAAAATTTCTTCTCAAGAACAAGTTTCTCTTTGTAAAGCAGACGGCACAATTGAAAGAGGAAAAATTGCTAAGCTTTATGAATTTAAAGATTTGGGACGTGAAGAAACCGATACAGCAGAAGCCGGTGATATTGTTGCAATCGCAGGTTTCCCTGATATTCAAATAGGGGAAACAATATGTGAACTTAATAATCCTATTCCGTTGCCGTTAATAAAAATTGATGAACCGACTTTACAAATGAATTTTTCTGTAAATGACAGTCCGTTAGCCGGAACTGAAGGGAAGTTTGTAACAAGCCGTCAATTAAGAAAAAGACTTTATAACGAATTAGAAAAGAATGTAAGTTTACGTGTTGAGGATACAGAAAGTACAGACGTATTCAAAGTAAGCGGCAGAGGTGAACTGCATTTAGGTATATTAATAGAAACAATGCGCCGTGAGGGGTATGAATTTCAGATTTCGAAACCGGAAGTTATTTTTAAAGAAATAAACGGTGAACAATGCGAACCGTTTGAAAATCTTCTTGTTGATGTTCCTGATGAAGCATCCGGAAGCTGTATTGATAGATTATCAAACAGAAAAGCAACTATGCTTGAGATGAAATCATCAAATGGAAGAACAAAATTAAAGTTTTCTATTCCTGCTAGAGGGTTAATTGGATTCAGGAATGAATTTATGCGAATGACCCGAGGTGAAGGAATTTTGTATCATACATTTGATAGTTATAAACCATATGCCGGTGATATTCCAAAACAAAGGAGCGGTTCAATACTTGCTCATGAAACAGGTGAAGCTATTCCTTATGCTTTGGCGCAATATGAAGACAGAGGTGTATTCTTTATTACTCCAAAAACCAAAGTATATAGAGGCATGATAATTGGAGAAGGCAATAAAGCTCAGGATATTGCGGTTAATATTTGTAAAACCAAAAAACTTACTAATATGAGAAGTTCTACAGCAGATGTTATGGTAACTTTACAAGCTCCTAAAATATTATCCTTAGAAGATTGTATGGAATATATTGCAGATGATGAATTGGTCGAAATTACTCCTGAAAATATCAGAATGCGTAAAGTAGATTTGGTAAAATTCAGAAGTATATAATTTCGTTTTGTATTTTATTTTCAGAATAAAAACAACGATGCTTATTTTTTCTGTATAAATAGTATTTTGGCTGATGCGGCATATTTCGTATTGATAATATTTTTGTTTACGTAGAGATGTATTTCAATATTACATTTATCTACGATATTAGTGCGGAATTTGCTGGGAATGTTAGTAATAAAAATAAATATTTTTATTAATTGGAAATATGGATAAAATTATGTATAATATTATTAAAACTAGGAGGGAACTTTGAAAAATAGATTTTATAATTGGAAAAAAGCTGTAGTATGTACATTAGTTGCTTTTTTTGCAGCGCCGTTAGCTGTAATGGCCGCAGATGCTACACCTGCAGAATTATATGATAACGTATGGAGATTAATCAATACAAAATATGTAGACTTATCTGATAACGGACAAGTTTGGACCAGATGGAGAACTAAATACCAAGATAAACTTAAGACTCCTGAGGATGCATATGTTGCAATCGATACAATGCTTACAAGTTTGAATGATCCGTATACAAGATTTTTGGACCCAAAAGAATTTGCGGAAGAAACATCTTCTATTAAAGGTTCATTAAAAGGTATTGGTGTGCAAATTGGTCTAAAAGACGGTGCGCTGGTTGTTATAGAACCGGTAGTAGGTTCTCCGGCCGAAAAAGCCGGCTTACTTGCTGATGACAAAATTCTGGAAATCAATGGAGTATCTACAAAAGGAATTAATATAGAAAAAGCAGCAGAACTAATACGAGGAGAAGTCGGGACTCAGGTTAAACTTCTTGTAAAAAGAAAAGATATGCAGCCTTTAACATTCAATGTTACAAGAGCAGAAATTGAAGTTAAAGCAGTATCTACAAAACCGCCTATTGCCGTTCAAATACCTGAGGATATTCAGTATATCAGGTTAACTTCTTTTATCAGTAAGAATGCATCAAGTGAAATACGGGATATATTAATAAAATCACGAAATAAAAAAGGTTATATTCTTGATTTACGTTCTAATCCGGGCGGTTTACTAAGTAATGCTGTAATTATGTCAAGAATGTTTTTGCAGCCGGGAGAAACAATTGTAAGTACAGTTGACAGATACGGTTATAAAGAAACCATGAAAACAGGCGGAGGAAAAATTACAAGTAAACCTCTGGTTGTTATTATCAATAAAGGTTCAGCTTCCGCAAGTGAAATTTTTAGCGGGGCTATGAAAGAGAATCATCGTGCAACAATCGTCGGGGAACAATCTTTTGGAAAAGGTCTTGTACAAGAGATTAACAAACTTCCTTACGGTGCCGGAGTAAATATTACCATCCAGAGGTATTTGACTCCGGATGGCAATGATATTCATAAAAAAGGAATTACACCGGACGTTGTTGTGAAATTAACAGAAGATAATGTTAAAAATAAAGATGATGTACAGTTAAAAGAGGCTATTAAACTACTTCAAGGACAATGCAATTAAAAGAATGGAAAATAAATAAGAGTGATGAGGCAAAGCCGCTCATTGAGCGGCTTCTAATTGCGCGTGGAATAAAAACACCCAAAGAAATTGAAAACTTTATTAACCCTCTGAGTATTCAATTAACCCATCCGAATGCATTCTGTGATATGCCAAAGGCAGTTGAAAGATTATCAAAAGCAATTGATAATGGTGAAAGTATACTTATATATGGGGATTTTGATGCAGACGGGCTTACATCAACATCTGTTATGATAAAAACACTAACCTATTTAGGCGCAAATGTTTCTTATTTTATTCCAAATCGTGAAGGTGACGGGCATGGGCTTAATTCCAATGCGTTAGTAAAACTTATGGTTTCTAAAAAGCCAAAAGTTATTATGACTGTAGACTGCGGGATAAGTAATGTAGAAGAAGTCAAATTTATCAATAGTTTTAAGATAGATGTGATATTAACAGACCACCACGAAGCACCTGATGAATTACCGGAGGCTTTTGCAATTATAAACCCGAAAGCCCCGAATGCTCTGGATGAAAAATTGACTGCATCAGAAATAAATTATTTGACTTCGCTGGCCGGCTGCGGTGTTGCATTCAAAGTAGCGCAAGCCTTGTTGGAAAAATATGATAAACTAGCATATCTATATGAAATATTGCCGTTTGTTGCAGTCGGAACCATTGCTGATGTTGTACCTTTAATTGGAGAAAACAGGTACTATGTAGTAAAAGGTCTTGATTTGATAGCACAAGGCAAACATTACGGGCTAAAACGCCTTTTAGATAATGCCGGATATTCAAATATTGACGAAGGAATAACCGCCGAACAGGTTGCATTTGGTATTGCGCCAAGAATAAATGCATCAGGAAGATTGGATGCTGTAGATGATGCAATAAAATTATTAATCAGCGATAACAGACAAGAGGTTGAAATGGCTGTGATTTCGCTTGAAAACTTTAACAAGATAAGACAGGATTTATGCCATAATACATTTCTTGAAGCAGACGAGATGGCAAAGAATATAAAAGATAACGCAATTGTTTTATTCAAGCCGGACTGGCATATAGGTATTATCGGCATTGTTGCATCTAAACTGGTTGATAAGTATCATAAACCGACATTTTTGATGATGTATTCGGAAGAAACAAAACAAATTCGATGTTCTGCAAGAGGTGTAGAAGGTGTTTCCGCTATAAATTTATACGATATTATTTCTAATATTTCTGATATGCTTGATGGATTCGGCGGTCATATGCTGGCTGCGGGGCTTTCTTTTTCAGAAACAAATACAACGTTTGAAGACGTAAAAAAAGGATTAATTGATACTGTTAATGAAGCGTTAGCGGGTGAAAAAATTGTTCCTGTTTTAAATATAGATATGGAGTTAGAACCTGATGACATTTCAATCAGTCTTATAGAAGAATTAAGCAAACTTGAACCTTACGGGGCATCTAATCCTCAGCCATTGTTTGCAATAAATAATTTAGTTTTAAAAGAAAAAAGATTAATGGGTTCAAATAAAGAGCACTTGCGTTTGACAGTGGAAAAAAACGGACAAGTATTTAATGCCATCTGGTGGTCAAAGGGGGATATACCTCTTAAATCAGGAGATACTCTGGATATTGCATTTTACCCGCAGATTAATACATTCAACGGGCAAACAACAGTACAGTTGATAATAAAAGATTTGCATTCAGAATCATTAATTGTTGAAGAAGAGCAGAGTCAAGGTGTTAAAATATATGACCATAGACAGAAAACGGGAATTTATAAACAGGTAAATGATTATCTTAAAACAACAAAGATGGATACATTGGTTTTTGCTGAGGATAAATCAGTTATTGAACAATTGAAACTTTACCCTGAAATATCTTTAAGAATAGTAAATCGCAGCGGTTTAAGAAAATGTGATTCTCTGATGTTTTTTGATTACCCTGCTTGTTGTGAACTATTTGAAGAGATACTAATAAAAACATCTCCTCTAATGGTTCATTATATGAACTATTCTGTACGGCATAGCGAAGAAGATTTTTTAAAAACATTGGCCGGTATGGTTAGATTTGTTTGTAATAACAAAAACGGAATTTTTGACTTAAACGGTAGTTCTACGTTTTTAGGTGTAACGACAGTACTTGTGTCCCTTGGGTTAGAGCTGCTGGATGAAGCCGGCTTGATAAGAATTGCCGCCAAAAACAATGACGACTATGAATTTAATTTACTTGAGCATGTTGATATACACTCTTTTAATACATTGAATACATATATTGAATTTAGTATGGAATTCAGTAATATAAAGAGATTCAAGGAATCTTTTCAAACTGTTGATTTGAATACAATAAGTCTTTCAATGGCATGAAAACCAATAAAATTAATAAAAAGTTGAAATTATGCTATTGCAATATTTTTTGTATTCAATATAATAAGGAATGTACACATAGGAAAGGAGTTTTATCTATTATGAACAAAGAAGAATTAGTACAAGAAATTTCTAAAAAAGCTAAAGTTACTCAAAAAGAAGCTGGCGAAGTTTTAAACGCTTTAGTTGATACTATTCAAAAAACAGTTTCTAAAGGTAAAAAAGTTACTTTAGTTGGTTTCGGTACTTTTGAATCTCGTAAGAGAGCAGCTAGAAATGGCAGAAACCCACAAACTGGTAAAGAAATTTCTATCCCTGCTAAAACTGTTCCAGTATTCTCTGCTGGTAAAAGATTCAAAACAGTTGTTAACGGCAAATAGTTAATTTCTGAAAAAATGATTTGAACCCGGAGGCTTGAACTCCGGGTTTATTTTATGCTAATTTAGAGTAATGATAGAGTTATTGATATTATTTGTATTATCCTCATCTCCATTAACGATGTATGGTGTACTGAAAAGTATCTTGGCGAAATTTTCTCCGTATACCAAACCTAGCTTTGGTACAATTAAACCGGCGCTTCTCAGGTTAGAAAAACAAGGTATTATAATATCTTCAAAATCCATATCTGATGGCGGCAAAGTATCTGTAATGTATGCAATTACTCCTGATGGATTAAAAGAGTTAAAGAACAAGATTTTGGAAGTTGATACTGAAAATCCTGTGCAATTTTTGTCTAATGCCCGTATACAGCTTGTTTGTGCCGGTTTCTTAGACATGGAATCTCAACAAGAGTTATTCAAAAAACTTGAAAGACGCGCTTTGTTAATAAAATCCGATGCAGAAAGTAAAATATCGGATACTGTTATTTCACCGACATATTTTCATCGTTTAGTACTCGATAATACAATTTGTGAATATAATAATTTTATTAATTTATTAGAAGGATTAAAACGTGGCAGCAATAGTTAGTGCGGTTGAACCCGGTTCAATTGCAGAAGAATTAGAAATAATAGCAGGTGATGAACTGGTATCAATTGATGGTCAGAAACTTATGGACATGATTGATTATCAGTTTTATTGTAAATCAGAGTTTCTTACGCTTGAAATCAGAAAAACTGACGGCGAAATTGAAGAAATTGAACTAGAAAAAGATTATTATGAAGATTTGGGAATAATATTCGAAAGTGCTGTATTTGACAGAATAAAGCCTTGCTTGAATAAATGCGTATTTTGTTTCGTTGACCAGCAGCCTAAAGGGCTGAGAGATACCTTGTACATAAAAGACGATGATTATAGATTATCGTTTCTTCAAGGAACTTATATCACATTAACAAATCTGACTGATGAGGACAAATCAAGAATTTCAAGAATGCATCTTGGGCCTTTTTATGTCTCTGTACACACAACTAATCCTGAATTAAGAGTAAAAATGTTAAGAAATCCAAATGCCGGGAAAATTATGGAAAATCTTGAATGGTTTAAAGAAAATGAAATTCCTTTTCATGCACAAATTGTGCTCTGTCCCGGAATAAATGACGGGAAAGAACTGGATAGAACCTTAAAAGATTTATCTACACTAGGGGATTCTTTGTTATCTGTTGCAATAGTACCCGTCGGGATTACGCAGTTTAGGGATGGGGATATTTTAAAAGAAGTAACTCCGGAAATTGCAAATGAAACAATTGAAATAGCAAATAAATTTGATAAGGTATGTTGTTCTGATGAATTCTTCCTGCTTGCGGATAAAGATATTCCAGATACTGAATACTACGGTAATTTTTCTCAGTTAGATGATGGAGTCGGTGCAATACGTGCTTTATTAGATGATTTTGAAACTATAGAACTTCCCCATAAAATTTCAAAACCTCTGAGTCTTGCTCTTGCTGTTTCTTATGCCGGTTTGTATCCAATGAAAGAGGTTTCAAAAAAACTTAATAAAATCGAAAATTTAACTGTCACAATTTACCCGGTTAAATCCAATTACTGGGGGAAAAATATTACAGTTGCAGGATTAATTACTTCTGATGATTTAATAAATACAATAAAAAATATTGAATCAGATTATGTTGTTCTTCCGGGAGTTATGTTTAAGGCGTATTCGGACTCATTTTTAGATGGAAAAACACTTTCCGGTGTAAAAAACAAAACCGGGAAAAAATTTGTTGTTATAAATGACCAGTATTCCTTAAAAGAATTGGTGGATTTTATTAGTAATTATAACTAAGTGAATCAATAATATTTATGTATGCATAAGCATTAAATTCAAGACAGCCGAAAATGATTTTCATATACTGGTCATTATACGGCAATAATTTAGCAAACTGAATGTATTCCTGCTTAAAATCGTCTTTTGTTTCGTGTGCTTTAATTTTTGCAATTAATTTATGAGATTGGTAAAGTTCTAAATATACCCCGTCATCTTTTTTTTCTCCGATAACTCTATAAAAACCTTTTTCAACCGGTTTACCGTCAAGAAGAAAATCAACAGGTATACTTAATACCTGGCATTCTTCCATTTCTTCCAGCGGAGTTTGGCTTTCGATATTGTCTTTATGGGCATCCATGTTGTCATGCAGGCTGCTGCCTTTAACTTTTTTGATTGCTTTTTCTCGTTGTTTTTTTAACTTTTTGTTTTTTCTTTCTTCCAATGCATTCATTGTTTCTTCAAACTGTTTGTTTGTAATGATTTTTTGTCCGTCCCAGGCATTATCGATATTGTCATATTTTGACCAGTCAACTTCTTCTGCCAAAGTCGGTGCAGCAAGAATTAATGCTATTAATAATACAAAAAGTTTTTTATACATACACTATATTTTATAATGTTTTTTTATTCAAAGTAAACATCTATATGGAGGGGAGGGAAATGGGTATAATAAGTGATTAAGTGACGGGGTGACTAAGTGACTAAGAAAGTGAACAGTGAGGAGTGAGGAGTGAACAGATTTCCAGTCATTCTGAGCGTATGCGAAGAATCTCTTTTTGATACGCAAATCGTGAGTAATGAATCACGAATCAATGAAATAAATTCAGGTTGACAAATATTTTGATAAGTGAATAGTGATTAGTGAGGTGTGAGCAGATTTTCCGTCATTCTGAGGGCAAAGCCCGAAGAATCTCATTTTGAAAAGTGATTGAGTGACTGAGAAATTCCGGAG
>CALUXV010000055.1 GCA_944324835.1 Candidatus Gastranaerophilales bacterium | reverse complement strand
ATTGTTGAAGATTCTGAACAACTAACGGAAGATGTTAAGGAAGATACAGCAGAAGAAATTGTTGAAGAAACTGAACAACTAACGGATGATGCTCCGGATGAAACGACAGAAGAGATTGTTGAAGATTCTGAACAACTAACGGAAGATGCTCAGGAAGATACAGCAGAAGAGATTGTTGAAGATTCTGAACAACTAACAGAAGATGTTAAGGAAGAAACTGCAGAAGAGATTGTTGAAGATTCTGAACAACTAACAGAAGATGTTAAGGAAGAAACTGCAGAAGAGATTGTTGAAGATTCTGAACAACTAACGGAAGATGTTCAGGATGAAACTGAAGAAGAAATTGTTGAAGAAACTGAACAACAATCGGAAGATGTTCCGGAAGATACAGCGGAAGAACCTACAAACATTGAAGAACAAATTACTGAAGAAGATATTATTAATACTAATTCTGACGATATAACAGAAGATGAATTTGAATATTTTGACAATAACGCAGATATTACCCCTACCGAAGATACTATTACAGATGACATGATTGAAATTATTAATGAAACAAGTTCCAATGAAGAATATACACCGGATGGTTATATTAATGATTTTGAAGATTATGAAGACGATGATAGTATATTTGATGAGTTAAGAAATAATACCATTGATTTTAATGAAGATGATGAACCGGAAATCAACCTGGATGATGAAGAAACAGAAGAAGATAATTCTGCAGAAACATCTACTCAAACTATTTCTGAAAATCAAGATAATGAAGAAAAAGGAGAGTATGAAACAACAGTAGACGGTTTAACCGTACTAACCCAAACACCAATTGATAATGTAAGCGGTTTCTATCTGGTTAATTTCGAGAACTTCTCATCGTTAATCGGATATATAAAAGATGAAATCTTTGTACTTAAGACTTTCGATGAATTTGTTAACAATAATATCTATATCAAACCCGCAGAACATCTTAAAGAATCTGTATTTAGATATATTGTAAGAGTTGGTATATACAAAATGGTAGTTGAAGTTACACCGACAAAAATGAGTCATTTGATAGATTTATGATAAAAAAGTTTTTTTTATTCTTTTTCTTTGCTTTTATTCTATGCGGGTGCACTTCTCGTGATGAAAATATTATTAATCTTAAATTTTCGACTTGGGGTTCTGCATCTGAAATGGCGATTTTAAAACCGATAATCCGGGATTTTGAGAAACAAAATCCTGATATAAAAATCGAATTAGTGCATATACCTCAAAATTATTTTCAAAAAATACATCTTTTATTTGCATCTAATTTAGCTCCGGATATAATTTTCATTAATAATCTTAATTTACCTGTTTATGCTAAACATCTTGAACCTCTAAAAATTGATAAGAATCAATATTATCAACAAGCTGTTAATTCACTATCCTATAATAGCAATATTCTTGCAATTCCTCGAGATATTTCTAATCTCGTAATTTATTATAATAAAGATTTATTCGACATAGCAGGAGAACCTTATCCTGATAATACTTGGACTTTAGATGATTTACTGAAAAAATCAATAAAACTAACAAATAAATCTCATTTCGGTATAAGCTTTGAAGATGATGTATATTATGCATTCCCTTATATTCTGACTCTTGGCGGAGATATCAACAATATAAATACCGGCATGATGTTCTACAAAAATCTGGTGTTAAAATACCATTGCGCTCCTTCAAAATCAGATGTCGGCTCTAAAACTCTTGGTCAAATGTTTTTAGAAGAAAAAATAGCAATGCATTTATCAGGCAGATGGCTGGTACCCAAATATAAAGAGTCAGCAAAATTTAACTGGGACGTTGTTATTTTCCCGGGAATAACTCCTGCTGATGCTTCCGGCTGGGCGATATCAAAAGATTCAAAACATAAAAATGAAGCAAAAAAATTCATAGAATTTTTATCTTCAAAAGAAAATATTCAAAAAATGACATCCTCCGGATTAATCGTTCCTGCAAGAATCGATGTCAAATTTAAAGATGAAGTATTCCTTGAAGCTGTAAAATCATCCAAAGTCCTTAATATTCCGGTTAATTATAATAAATTGACAGACAAAATCAATGATACAGAATTTTAATAATTCTTAATAAAAAAGTCAATTTTTTAAATAGTATATACTTTATATATATGGAATACTTATGAGGATAATTATATGGTTGCTCCAGAAGACAACACTATAAAATCAACAGGTACAAGCGGAACTCCGGATAGTAAAACATTATCTGAAGAAGAAAAGAAAAAGCTTGAGGAAGAACGTTCTGCAAAAGTTCGTGCTGAAAGAAATCAAATGTTAACAGATTCCATAAGCGGAGCAGATAAAAAAACTGAACTTGAACAAACGTATCAAGAAATACTTGGTTATAAACGTAATTTGAATGCTCAATTTAATATATTGCATACAGAATACGTTCAGCCAAAACATGGTGAATACGTACAATCACTCCAAAACCGTGCTAAAAAAGGCTGGGCAAAATTAAAGCAATCTGATATTTATAATGCTTCAAAACAAATGCTTAATAAATTAGCCATTGCCGGTAGAAATCTTGCATTAACAGGCAGTATAGGAGATGTAAAATTAAACACAAGTATTACGGATCCGACCAGATTAACAAGTTACGTTTCTAATCAGGAGTTTGTATATCAAGAACAAAATAAAATTGATTCAGAAAATTATGAAGTAGCACAAGCAGAATTTACTGCTGCCGACAACCAAACAGATATAGTCGACAGGCAATTAACAAGCGGTATTGATGCAGAACGAGGACTTGTTAACGAAATGCGCTACGCAGATAAAATGCTGCAAAATAACATAATCGCTCAAAATATGCTGTCTTAATGATTTAAAATTTTATAAATTTATAAAAAAAGCGAGTATTTAAACTCGCTTTTTCAATATTTTTATAAATTTTTCTCATCATTTGTAAATCTTTGTCTGTAGCCGTCTAATGTATCATAAACTTCCATTCCGGTCCAAATTCTTTTTCCCCATTTAAGAGCTTCTTCTCCAAACTTTTTGGCTTCTTCAGGGTTAAATTTTGCACCTAACATCTGTTTTGATGCGGCAAATTCTTTTATGTTATCAGGATTTGATGAAGGAATAAATTTATCGTTAGGGTCAAGCATTATTGGTTGTTTTTCCGGTTGTTGTTCAAATCTGTCAGATGCTTGTGCTTGAGATTTTGCACATGTTTTTGGATCAACTAAACATAATACAATAGGAGGCACACCTGCTGTATCATTGGCCATAACCGGAGTATTTAGTTTTACATTTGGATTAAAATCAACCATACTTAACCACCTTTAATTATTAAAATACAATTCTACATTTAATAAAAAACGAAAACTCAAAAAAAATTGCTAAAATCCAGTCTATTATTACATTTTATAAATATTTATACATCTATAATATATACTATTTATGTAAATAATTGTAAAATTTGATATCAAAAAACTTGAAAAATGTTAAAAAAAGTTTTTAAATGGGAACATAATAGTATAGAAGTGTTAGGAGAGTTATGTATTTTTACATTCAACCAATAAATAACAATACATATTATAACCGAGATACTCTTGAATTGATTAAGAATTTGCAGTCACTAGGTGTTGGCGCAACAGGCAGACTTTCAACTGACCGACAAACATTGCAGATTGCAGAATATGAAAAACTAAAACAAACACTAGGCCCTACAAATGAGCAAAGGATTCAAAATGCTCCGGTTCAGTTTGATACAATGCTGCAAAATGGTGTTCAGCAACAAACAGTACAGGCAATGTCCGCTCAAAATAATATTGATACACAAGGGATATCAGAAATTGCAAATGCTGCAACAGAAAAAAAAGGTGCAACACAACTTGCAGAGCTTAATAAATATATGCTGGGTATAGCTGCTTAGTATTATTTCTTGGCCTTCACGCTGAATAACCGAAATAGCTATTCAGTATTTTAATTACCTTGCACCTATTTCACTAACAGTTTCTAGTCCTTCAAGATATTTAGAAGCATATACAGCACTTACCGCCCCGTCAGATGCAGCGGTTATAACTTGTCTCAAAGGAGTATTTCTAACATCTCCGGCAGCAAATACACCTTCAATCGAAGTTTGCATAGAATTATCCGTAATAATAAATCCGTTTGCATCTTGTTCGACTTGACCGGTTATCGCTTCAACATTAGGAGTAAAACCAATATAAGGGAATACACCATCCGTTTTTAGATTAGTAATTTCACCGGTTTTAACATTTTCAATGACTGCAGTTGTAACAACGTTATCACCTTGAATTTCTACAACACGGCTATCCCAGATAAATTCAAGTTTAGGATTTTTAAAAGCTCTTTCTTGTACAATTTTATCTGCTCTCAAAGCATCTCTTCTATGTACTACATATACTTTGTCTGCGAATTTTGTCAGATACATAGCTTCTTCAACCGCAGCATTTCCGCCGCCTACAACTGTTACAGTTTTTTCTTTATAAAAAGCACCATCGCATACTGCACAATAGCTTACACCACGTCCAATATACTCTAATTCACCTTTAACTCCCAGTTTTTTAGGCTGTGCTCCGCAGGCAATAATTACAGTTTTAGCCTTGAACACACCATCAAGGGTTTCTATAATTTTAGGATTAGATTTTAAATCAACACTTTTTATTTCTTGCATCGGGAATTTTTGAACTCCAAACTTATCAGCATGTTCTTCAAATTTTTCCATTAAGTCGTACCCGCCTATAATCGGAAATCCGGGATAGTTTTCAAGTTCCAGATAATTAGATGGCTGCCCGCCGAGCATACTAATATCAAGAATAGCAGTTGATGCAGTGCTTCTGGCAGCATAAATTCCTGCAGATAAGCCTGCCGGCCCGCCGCCAAGTATAACTATATCAAATTCATAATTCCCCATAACTCTAACCTCCGGTATTATTATTTTAAACTATTTCCTGCAAGTTTTCGTCCTTTTATTTCATATCTTGCTTTTTCAGTCGTTAAAACGTGTCCGTCATAAAGCGAATGTGTTTCTAATATTACATCATTTATTCCGGAAAACGTATTTTGCTCAATTCTTATGGAAACAATATCTTTTAAGACTTTGTTATCCCAATCGGCTGTTTTGGTAAATACAACAAGGTTTCCTTCCGTTGCTTGTAACCCTACTTCAGCCTTCGCTCCCGTAAAAGGGTTTTCAAGTTTTAAGACGTTACCAACTCTTGATAAGTTCCATAAATCTGTACTTGTCGGCTTAAATGTTCTTGGGCTGTTTGTTTCAACAAGATGTGCTTCGACCTGCCAGCTTCCGAATAAAGTTTTAGGAATTTTTTCAACAGAAACACCTGCTTGAATTGTATAAGCCCAAACAGTCATTACACTTAAACATAAACCTATCAATAAACCTAATATTTTTTTCATTATACAGATGCCATTTTGGTTTGTAATTGTTTTGCAGAATCTTCATAGCCAGAACGTCCCATAAGTGCGTATGTATAATTTTTGGCTTGTTCTACCCCCGGTTGATTAAAAGTATCAATATTATACAACTCACCGGCAATTGCCGTTTGAACTTCAAGCATATATAAAAGCTGTGCAACATGATAACCATTAATATTTGGCAGCGTAATTGTTATTGTCGGACGCTGATAATCTGATAACGCCACACGGGTAGAATCAGCTTCTGCATTCAATAAGTCATTAATAGTCTTGCCGCCTAAATAACCTATTCCTGTATATTCAAATATTTTAGGAATTTCAAGAGTTGTATCAAACTCTTTTACACGAATAAAATTAATAATTTTATCATTTGGGCCTTCATTATACAGTTGGATTTGAGAATGCTGATCAGTTGCCCCCAGAGCCTTTAGGGGAGTAGGCCCGATATTTACTTTATTCCCGTCTTTATCATATTCTTTTCCTAAAGATTCAGCCCAAAGCTGCGCATACCAATCAGAAACATATCTTAATCGTGATGAATATGGCATCATTACAGATAGGTTTTTCCCTTTTTTAGTATCCATTAGATAATGAATAAGAGCATTTTGTGCCGCAATATTTTCATGAATATCGGTATTTTTTAGTGCCAAATCCATATCTTTTATACCATTTGTAATTTCATCAATATCAATACCGACAAGAGCAAACGGTAATAATCCTACAGCAGAAAATACAGAGAATCTGCCGCCAACATCATCAGGAACAATAAAAGTTTTATATCCTTCTTGATCTGCAAGCTGTTTCAATATTCCAATATTTTTATCAGTTGTAACTACAATATTTTTTCTATAATCATCACCAAGTTCTTTTTCTAACATATCTTTCACAATCATATATTGTGACATAGTTTCAGCCGTAGAACCTGATTTAGTAATAACATTTACAAGGGTTTTTTTAAGATCTAAAATACTTAACAAACTGCTGATGATATCAGGGTCAATGTTATCTAAAAAGAATATTCGGGGATGATTATTACGCTGCTCAGGGGTTAAAAGATTCCAATAAGGTTTAAGTAATGCTTCCGTAACTGCAATTCCGCCGAGTGCAGAGCCGCCGATACCGAGAACAAGGATATTTTCAAATCGGCCTTCAACCATTGAGGCAAACTCTTTGACATACCATATGGTTTCTTCGCTATATCCTAAATTCATCCATCTTAGCCACTGACCTGGCTTATCTTTTCTTTTATTTAAATCGGCAATAATGTGTGTAATTTTTTCTTGGTAGTTATTGAACTCCTCCTCAATATTTAACCCGTTCTCCTCTCCAATAACTAAGGCATCAGCATTTTTGTAATTAAGTTCAATCATTAATTAACCTTTCTTTCCCTAATAATATAAATGTACATTCTTAATTCAATTATATAATTAAAAGATAAAATTACAAGCAAATACAATTATAAAGCAGGGTTGAGTGTTGTTAAACAGGAATAAATATTCAAGATTTATAAATAAATTATGCAGCCGGTTCAGTTGAATTATGCTGAAAAATATGTCATAATGTTATTGCTTTGTACTGATGTTAATTTTATTCCTACATTTTTAATAAAAGGGAGAATTAGCTCAGCGGTGTTATGAAGTATACCCATCAATTATGAATTTAATTGCCAGTGGGAAACGGAGGCATCGAGGCGTTCACCCACCTGCTGACTTGGCAGGTAATAAAATCGCATCAGTATAAAGCTTTTATTTTTATTGTATAATCGTCTTATGAAAGTAAGACTTTGGGAGATATTTAAAGTTTTTACTAAAATCGGCGCAATACTTATTGGTGGCGGTTATGTTATTTTACCAATACTTAAAGATGAAATAATTGAGCAAAGGAACTGGATATCTGAAGATGAACTTGTCGATTATTATGCAATTAGTCAATCTCTTCCGGGGTTAATTGCAGCAAATATTTCAATATTTATCGGATACAAATTGAGAGGCAAATTAGGGGCTCTTGCTGCAACAGTAGGAATGATTACAGCTCCTTTTATATGCATTGCAAGTATTGCTGCCATTGTTTCTAAAATAATAGGATGGCCGCCATTACAAAGTATTTTATGGGGAGTTGATTTCGGGGTAATTGTTCTCATTATTGCATCAGTGCAAGAACTCTGGGGAAAAGCGATTTCTGATAAATTTGCATTATTAATGTTTTTTGTATTTCTATTTGCGATTCTTAAATGGAAAATCCCGCCAACTCCAATAATATTATCTTCTATAGTAATAGGTATTGCGTATAAACTTATTTTAAAGAAAAGAGGTTTTGAATGATTTATTTTTATATGTTCAAAGAATTCTTTAAAATAGGTTTATTATCATTTGGCGGAGGTTTTGCAACATTACCGTTTTTGTATCACATTGCAGAAAAATATCACTGGTATTCTGTAGATGAACTTACGCAAATGCTTGCAATATCATCAATTACTCCGGGACCGGTCGGAATTAATATGGCAACTTATGCCGGAATGAAAACTCAGGGATTGATAACAGCGGTTATTGCAACAATTTCAATCATTCTGCCATCGTTATTCATTGTTATTGCAATATCAAAATTATTAAGGAAATTCAGCGATAATTTTTATGTAAAATCGGCGATATACGGCCTTAAACCTGCAAGCTGCGCTTTGATTGCGGCTGTGGCTTTAAGATTAATCAAATCATCTGTTACAAATATATGGGGCGGATTAATTTTCGGAAGTTTGCTTGTAATTCTTTTTACAAGAAAAAAATCGCCGATATTCTATCTGGTTGTATCCGGCTTAGCCGGCTTGCTCTTGAATATCATTAGTAAAGCTCAATAGGGTTTTTAAATTGTTTTCAACTTCTTTGTTACCCGGATCAAGTCTTAGAATTTGACGATACAAATTAATTGCTCCGTCTTTATAACCTTCTGACTCATAGAGTAAAGCTAACCGGTATTTTGGTTCTATCATATTAGGATCAAGTTCGATAGTTTTTTCAAGCATATTCTTAGCACCCTTTGTATCATGCTGTGCTTCGCATAATTGTGCCAGTTTCCAATGCGCAACAGAATTATTTGGATCAGCTTTGATTAAACTGGTTAAAGCTTTCTTTTCTTCAAATGCGTTATTAATATTATGATAGCAATCTGCTAACGGTAGATAGTATTTTACATAATCAACTTCTTCGCTGTAATCCATCGCTATTTTTAATTGAGAAATAGCTTCTTTATAATTTTTAATCATCATATTTGCTTTTGCAAGTTGTTCGTGAACATATGGGTTTGTAACATCAAACTGTATTGCCATTGAGAAGAGTTTAAACGACTCGGTAACATCAGAAAGCTCTGAGCCGTTAAGCATAGATGCCCCCCAACGTGCATACAAATTACTCATTAAGTTATGCACTCTGCGCACTTCAGTACTTGGTATGACAACCAGTAAACCGTTATAAATATCATTTGCTTCTGAAAATCTGTTTTGTTTTTCATAAACAGTTGCAAGCCGGGTTAAGACTTCAATGTTATCTTCATGCTGCAATGATAAATCTGTTAATACACTCTCTGCTGCTTCTAAATTATCAAGAGTTGAATAAATATCTGCAAGAGTACATTTAGCTTCCAAATCATTACTTCCCGGACAATCAATCAATTTTTCGGTAAATGTTAGAGCCTTCATTTGTTCCCCGCATTCACGGCAGGTTTTAACCATGAGTTCTAACCCCCACAATCTCATTTCTGACGGGATATCTAAATCTAAAAGTTCCTCCAAATATGATATAACCTTAGGATAATTTCCAACTTTTACATAAAGCTGTATCATACGTTTTCTTGTATCGTAATCACGGGGTGTTAACTGAATTCTTGCTTTATAAGCTTCAAATGCAGCAGCATAATCCCCGATTTTTTCGTTTAATTGAGACAATAACAATTTATACTCGGAGATTTCTCTATTATCTTTTGTCATCGGGACTAACATATTATACAATTTGATTGAAGCACTATACTGGTTAACATCATTAAATAATTCTGCCATATTTTTTAGAACTTCAACAGTACGAATCCCGCGTTTATATAAAATTTCAAACTGTTTTAAAGATTCAATTGTAAGGTTTTTCTTCCTGTAGCAATGCGCCAGAATAAGTCTGATATCATCAAGTTCTTTATTCTTTTTAAGAATTTTTAAACATTCATAAATAGCTTGTGTAATTTTATTCGTTTCATAAAAACATTTACAAAGATAACATCTCACGCCATAATGTTTTGGAACACGCTCTAAATATTTCTTGGCAAGAATTTCAAGAATTGTATACTCTTTTTCATTATAAAGGTTTTCAACCTGTTCTAAAATGTTTTTGGTTGTAACTTGCAAACCTTTTCCCTGATCGGCATTTTCCGCAGATACAAGCGCTCCATATAATACGAACAATCCTATAACAGATACTATTAAAATTATTCCAATAGCCAATTCTTATCTTGCCTTTATTAAATCAAAATACCTAATTAACATTATACACTATATATATAAAAAAATAAATAGTTGTAACATTTAAACACAGCTTAGACGAATATTTTTAGTTAACTGACTCCGGACTATATATGGTAATTAATGATACATACGCCAAGAATAGTATACAAAATCAAATTTGTTTATTCTGTCAATCTGAATTTATTTCATTGATTCGTGATTCATTACTCACGATTTGCGTATCAAAATGAGATTCTTCGGGCTTTGCCCTCAGAATGACTGGTTTCCGTCATCCTGAGAAAAAGTAGGGTAGACTTTAGTCTACCGTTGGTCTGTCATTGTGAACGATAGTATTAGTAGGTTTTGGTAATCTTTGATTACCAAAATATTCTTGTTGCGGTAAATTTTAATTTACCACAACCTACAGACTTCTTTTTCGTCGTCCTGAACGAATGTGAAGGACCGCATGG
>CALUXV010000054.1 GCA_944324835.1 Candidatus Gastranaerophilales bacterium | reverse complement strand
TTGCGGTGGAGGCAGGCAGAGCCAAAAGCGAAGCTTTTGCGAGCCGTATGAAAATACTACCAAGCTGCATTACAAATAAAACAATTGAATACTAAATCGGAATGTAGCAAGGACTCCGGAGCAACGATTAAGTATCGTTGCGGTGGAGGCAGGCAGAGCCAAAAGCGAAGCTTTTGCGAGCCGTATGAAAATACTACCAAGCTGCATTACAAATTAAACAACTGAATATAATATCGGAATGTAGCAAGGACTCCGGAGCAACGATTAAGTATCGTTGCGGTGGAGGCAGGCAGAGTCAAAAGCGAAGCTTTTGCGAGCCGTATGAAAATACTACCAAGCTGCATTACAAATTAAACAACTGAATATAATATCGGAATGTAGCGCAGTTTGGTAGCGCACCGTGTTCGGGACGCGGGGGTCGCAGGTTCAAATCCTGTCATTCCGATTTTTTGATAAAAAATCGTTCTCCAAGTTAACCTGGTTCAATGCCGAATAATTCGGTCC
This sequence comes from Candidatus Gastranaerophilales bacterium, assembly GCA_944324835.1. Lineage (GTDB taxonomy): Bacteria > Cyanobacteriota > Vampirovibrionia > Gastranaerophilales > Gastranaerophilaceae > UMGS1585. The sequence continues at coordinate 10,356 of CALUXV010000054.1, read as the reverse complement.
TATCATATGAAAAAGAATAAAAAATCATTTATATAAATAAAATTTTACATTTACTAATCTTGAAATTTGTAAAAAACAAGTTATAATAAAAGTGTAACGTTTGCTTATGCAATGACAACCGGATGTATTCCTTAAGTGTTGTCAGTTACCTAAATTTAACGAGTAGAACCGGATGTATTCCTTAAGCGTTCTACTCGTTTTTAATTTTTTATGTTAATATATTAAATATGAAAAATGCTGATTACGTAGAATTTGGAAAAATATACAAAAGAGTTATGGATATCGAGCTTGTTCTAAAAAATTCATTATTCAAATCTTTGCAATTTACCTATAAACATCAGTTATTTTACGTATTAATTCCTTTTTTTAAATCTGAATTAAAAGGAAAATATACTACAGGCAAAGGGAAATCGCAAAGAGATTGTATTATCGACTTGATTAATAAGAAACAATCTGATGAAATTAAACTAAAAGAGTTTATACATATGGCTTATTTGTCAGACATTTTAAAGATATTAACAGAGTATAAGAAAGTTTATAAAGATGTTAAATTTCATAACTGCTTTTATTACAATAAAAAAATTAATTTCAATGACTTAAAAAAATATGCATCAAAATTAAAAAAATTAAGAAATGATATAATGCATTTTAATATAACAAATTATAAAAGGAATAAATCTATATATATTGAAACATTAATCTATTGGGAAATGCTAATTTATTGTAAAAATTGTTTTATACATAGTTTACCTCCGATAAAACCAACTATAAATAATATTCTTACTCAATTAAAAGAAAGATATCCGGACATTTACGATAGTGACGATAGATATTTATGCGATGTTTTTGATGATATCGCATTAAAAAACAATTTATCTGTTGAAAAACTTCCACAATACTGGTCAATAGGACGACAAATTTATAAAATTAAAAAGAGTATGAAATAAAACACTAGTATTACCCCTCATATTTTGCTCACTTTCCTATTTACCATCTACCCACGAACTATATACATAGTATGTATATATATGTAAACATTTATTTGTAAAACAGTTATTCCCATGTTACTATACTATCAGTTGATTAAAGGAGTATATGATACATGTTAGATTTTTTATTCAAGAAAGAAACTAAAATTAACAATTCACAAATTTTAAACGAGTTTTATGCAAAATTAAAAGAAAAATACAATTTTGATTCTATCTCAGATGATAGAAAAAATATTTTGCGAGATTTGATGAATAAGTATGGCTATATCCCTTATTCTTATGCTAAAGCATTAACAGAATTAACAAATGCGGAAGTATTATATTCTCTAGAATATAAGTGGCGTGCAAACAATGTTTTGGATACTGCAGGGAAATTTATGTTTGCAAATCCAAGTGTTCTTGCAAGAAACAATGTAACGAATTCTGATTGGATAAAAAAAGAAGGGCACAATATAAAATTAATCAACTTAGCAGGATTAGGCAACGGAAATGAATCAGAAACTCCGGGTAAATTTATGGATTGGTTAAGACAGCTTGCAATTTTACCTACAGGGAACTTGTCTAATGGTATATTTAATACAACAATCTACCTTATACCTTTTCATCCAAGAGAATTTGGGTGTGCATATTTGCCAAAATCTTCAGAAGTAAGTCCAAACCTGGAAGATAAAGAGTTAACAGACTTAACAGGACAAAACGTTGAACAACAGGTTAAAAACTTCATTATGATGGCACAACTTGCCGGTCACCCTGTTATTTATGATATACTTCCTCAAACGGGAAGATATTCCAAAGCAGTTCTATCTCATCCATATATTGCAAGATGGTATGATATAAATGGTTTAATCGGAGAACTTGAAAAATCTCTAGATAAAATTTGTGCAGAATTAACAGATATTAATCAAGATGACTTGAATATAGTTAAGGGAATATACAAACAAGCATTAAAAGGTGATATCGGAACATTAACTGATTATTATCAAGAAATCTATAACAAGATTGATGAAAAAATGCTTCCGGAAAAGAAATTCTTATCAAAATCAATGCTTGAACGTTCTATTCAGGATAAACTGCATAAAAAAGTTAAAGTTATTATTGAATCAATACTTGGTCATCATAGAAAACTTGAAGAATCTGATATAGTAAAACAAAGTGAAATAATCCAATTATTAATAAGCGAAGGTATGTGGCCGGCACCAGGCGGTGCCTGGTGTTCTGCAGGAGTTCCTGTATTTGATAAAATGAGTGAATGCGGTTCTTATCCTATATTCAAGCATTTTGATTATAAAGATGAAGATGTTTCAGAATTTGCCAACCTTGATTGTCAAACTCCTTATTATTTTGTTTGCTTAGAAAACGGCAAATTTAATACTGATGTTATAACTTATTTTATCAATGCAATGAAACAGCTGCAAAAAGATTATAATTTTGATGGATTTAGAGTTGATCATATTGATCACGTAGTTGACGAAGTTTCAGAAAAAGATGGTGTTCCAATCAGTTACAGAGCACCTAGAAAAGTTCTTGGAATGTTAAACTCTGAAATGAAAGAACATGTACTATATTTTGGAACATTAGCAGAATATATGCTCGGAGATTATAATGTGAAAGAGTATCATCAAGATATGGGATTTGATTTATTATGGGGGAATGATATTCCGGCTCAATCAGAAAAAACTCCGCAAGTTATAGCTGATGAGAATACTAAACTTGCAAATTATAATTTATCTTCCGGCAAAAAATCAATGTTATCTATTTTAAAAACATATAATAATCAGGATGGAGAATTTGCAGCATTTGACCGTTATCCCGGCCAATTAGGATTTGATGGAGCATTATTCAAATGGTTTAAATTTAAATTCTTACCGGGCGGAAAAAATGCGCAAAGACCTGTATTATATGTAGATGGAGACGAATCATTTACCAAGGTTGGCATGGAACGTATTATCGGTTCAGAAATTTCTATGATAAGAGAAAGAAATGATGAATTTTACGCAAAATTTGATGCTATAGATAGATTTGTTAAAAATTCTGATATTATTACCGGCGGAGAAGCTCATGTTGTAAGACAGGATGATGACGGATTCACTGTATGGCAAATTTCTAAAGAAGGTGTAAAACAGGCCATACTGGTTGTTGCAAATAGTATGGCACCAACTGAAAAATTCCTTATTGAAGATAACGGACGCTCATATACAGAAACAAGAGAAGGCAGAGAAGTTTTTGATAAACAATTAACTCTTCCTTGTGATTATGAAATAATTTCTGAATATCGCTTTAATGGTGTCGATTTTGTAGAAGAACAGCTTGCAGCACCGTTAACAGAATTAACAATTGGGAAATTGATGCCTTCAGAATACAAAATATATTTATTAAATAAGTAGTAAATTATGGACACTTTATCAACATTTATAAGTTCAAGACGTGAAAAATTAGGAATGTCTGCATCCGGTCTTGCAAAAAAGAGCGGGGTAGATATTTCTGTCATTGAAGATATTGAATCCGGCAAAGAATTATTTTTACCGGTGACAATAAGACAAAAACTGGCAAAAGCCTTAAAATGCCAGCCGACAGATATTCAACAGTATGAAAAAAAATTAAATTCTCAAATTGTATCGAATGATATTATTGAAGATATCAAACATCAAATTTTGAGCGGAGAAGAAGATATTCATTGTCCAATGTGCGGGAACTTATTGATTACAAGAATTGCAGAAATGTATGATTTAGAAGACCATCTCATGCTTCATCCTAAAGCACATTGTTCAAAATGTGTTTTTCAGATTAAAGATTAATGATATAATAAATTTATGCAAAATGATTATTGTACAGAATTGAATATTTTAGATGCGGTTCGTAAAAATGCAGATATTGTAAATAAAATTTTGAGTACCCAAAATTTAAATGCTCAAAACCTTAAAGAGCTTATAACTGCATATGATAATTTGTATAATTTTACCAGCGATATAAGATACAAGAAATATATTGCAGATATTTATTATTTTTATTTTAACCAAAAAGATAAAGCATTATCCTGTTATCTTGATTATGTATCACAAATTCATACAGATAGTTCTGTATATCATATAATCAGTTCTATTTTTAAATCTAAAAAAGACAATACTAATTATAAAAAATATTTAGAATTAGCACTAAATAGTGCATATCGTTTAATTGGCAGCCCAATTCCTAACACTGATGATTTAATATTAGGAGTAAACATTGGTGTTGCTGCCGGACTATCAATGAATGATGATGTAAAATACGGAGTTGAAACTTATAAAAAAATTCTTCAATATTCTCCCGTACCTGCCAATATCATGACTCCTTATCTTGATTTAGAACTAAAAAAAGCTAATGACATGTATAATGACCGCAACTGGGAAGAAGCAATGATTAAATATAAAAATATATTTAACAATTCAACTCTTGAAGAAGGTGATTTTGTAAAATTAATTGATTGCCTGGCGGAATTAAATCAAAAAGATTTAGCAATGGAATATTTGAAGAAATATGAGGATTCCGCAAAAGACAAAGACCGTGCGAATTATGTCATAGGGGATTTATTATATTTTAAATTCAATATGATACCGGAATCAATTGAAAGATTTGAAAAATACATAAAACATCATAAAACTGATGCTCTTGTATTTAATACTCTGGGGCATTTGTATTCAACATACTATAATGATAAATTTTTAGACCGACAGTTAAAATATTTCTTAAAAGCACATTCTCTAAATCCAAACTCAAGAACCTTCTTGCGAAATGTTGCCTTAATTTACAGCAAGTTGAACGATTTTAAAAACGCAGACAAGTTTTATAAAAAAGTTTTAAAAGTTAATCCTAAAAACGACGATTTGTTTGATTATGGTTGTTTTTTGATACATAATGGCGACTTCAAAAATGGCTATAAATATTTTACATACAGGTTTTTAAAAGAAACAAAACCTGCATTATATCCTCCAATGTTGCCTCCTAATAAGGAATTAAAAGATAAAGCAGATATTAAAGGACATACCATTCTTGTGCAATGTGAACAAGGATACGGTGATTCCGTTATGTATGCAAGATTTGTAAAAATGCTTGCCCAAAGAGCAAAAAAAGTTATTTTTATTGTTCAAACAGAACTTGTAGATTTATTTAAAACATCAGATTTGGGAGCAGAAATACATGGTCTTGAAACTGATTTTTCAAAACTCAAATATGATTATCATGTACCAATAATGAATTTGCCTTTATTATTGGATATAGAATCTGATAAACTTCCGGATACTGATTCTTACCTGACTGTAGATGACAAAAAAATAGAACATTTTGCATGTGAATTTATTACAAACAAAAAAAATATAAAAGTAGGTCTTGCATTTGAAGGACATGATGTATCAAGAGATTTAAACAGAGATATTGAATTAAAGGAATTTATTCCATTATTTAAGAAAAAAGGGATTGATGTATATATTTTACAGCACGAAGACCCTAAAAAACAAATTGAAAAGCTTCCGGATAATTGCAAAATAATCAATGTAGGTAAAGATTTTACAACATTTGAAGATACAGCAGCTGCGATAAAAAATATGGATATCGTTGTTACAACTGATAACGTAATATTAAATCTTGCCGGTGCACTCGGGGTTAAGACATTTGGTTTATTCAATCATTTTACAGAATATCGTTGGTTTGATTTAAAGGGAGATAATGTTGTATGGTATCAATCAGTTAAACCTTATCAAGCAGAATATATGGATATTTGGAACGATGTTCTCAGCAATGTTTTTAAAGATATAAAATAATTATCTGCTGAGTACAAAACCAAAAGATTTATCATCTTTATTTAAATTATCAACAAATATATGTCCTTTATGTGCTTCAATTATTTGTTTAGATAAGTAAAGCCCAATACCTGCACCAACTCTATTAAATTTGTCTTTACGAGTTGTATATCTTTTAAAAAGATTATCAAAAGAATCTGTATTGACTAAACCGTTTCGGTATATAAATTTAATACATAACTTTGAGAGATTACATTCAATTATTTCATTTATTGAAATAGTTATTTCGGAATTCGTATTACTATAATTTATTGCATTTGCCAATAAACTATAAATTGCCTGTTTTAATTTGAATCTATCAGCATTGATAAATATATTATTGAGTTTTGATTCAATTTTAACTTTTTTACCGGTATATTTAATTAATCGTTCTAATTCTGCGATACACTCTTCTACAAGAGATAAGATATTAAAAGATTCATATTGTAATCTTATTTCGTTTGTTTCATATCGGTAAGTTGCTATCAATGTATCAAGCATAAAATACATATAGTGGCTTGAATCTAACATCAATTTTAGTAAACTTTTTTGTTCACTATTTAACAATCCTAAACTTTCACTTAGTAATAATTCAAAAGAGCGAATAAGAGCTATTGTCGGAGGTTTTAAATCATGTTTCAAAACAGATATATAAGTTTCTCTATCTTGTTGCGAATTTTTAATCATATCAATTTTTAAACAAGTTCCTCTATATATAAATCACTTTGATATGCCTTAACAGCGGCTTGAACTCTGTCTTCTACAGCAAGTTTTGAAAGAATATTTGATACATGTACTTTTGCAGTATGAGAACTTATAACCAATTCTTTTGCTATTTGTGTATTACTTAAGCCATGTGCTAACAGTTTTAGAACTTCCTTTTCACGTTCTGTCAAATTTATAACTTCTTCACTTGCATTTTTCTTTTCTTTTTGATGTTTAAATACATTGATAGTTAATTGTGCAAGTCGTGGGTCTATCCAAATTGCGCCATTATTTACAGATTGGATTATTGTATGTATTTTATTTAAACAACTATCTTTAATAAGATATGCATTTGCTCCTATTGATAAAGCTGTAAAAATTTCCATTTCAGTTTCGTGAGAAGTTGTTATGATTATTTTTACATCCGGATATTCTTTTTTTATTATTTTGGTTGCTTCAAGCCCATTAATATATGGCAATCCTAAATCCATTAATATTGTATCTACCTTATTTTCTTTCAAATAACAAATGCAAGCTTCTGCATTATCGAATTCTGCGATTAATTCAATATCATCATATTTCTTTAACTCATATCTAAAATTTGTTCTGGTCAATGCATGATCTTCAACCATACAAACCTTAATTTTTGATGCTGCCATAATAATCCTCAATTCTAAGATATTTCTTTTAAATCATAATAAAAACATATTTTGGTGATTATAGGCCAACTGGGTTATTTATTAAGATTCTTTACAAAATACTTGACGAATAACTAATATAAAATGTAACGTAATAATATGAATCAAGAAGAATTATTAAAACGATATGAATATTATTTAAATGTAATATCAGATGAATTGCAAAGAATATTTGAATATCAAAAAGAATACATTTGCTGCCAAAATGGATGCTCCGGCTGCTGTGAAAAAGGAATGTATCCATATTCCAAACTGGAAGCAGATTATATTTTGCTTGGCTATTCAAGACTTCCGGAAGAAATAAAAGAAATTGTAAAAAATAATCTTAAAAAATTAAAAAAAGAATTGGAAGAACACAAAGGAGATAACTTTCTTCATGATTGTCCGTTTTTAATAAATGGCAGCTGCTGTGTATATCTTTATCGTGGAATTATATGCAGGACTTTCGGTTTAATTACAGAAAATTCAGAAGGAAAACTTACTATTCCTTACTGCGCAGGAACAGGACTTAATTATTCTAAAGTTTACGATACTGAAAAGAAAATGATTTTGGAAGAAAATGTTGAAAAATTAGGCTACAAAGTTATGCCAAAAGCATACAATCTGTCACGTGAAAATATGATGCATTTAAGTTTTGCAGAAAAATTAGAAATAGAATTTGGGGAATCTAAAATGCTTATAGAATGGCTAATACCTGCATTATTAGATGATAAAACCTCATAAAAATATTTATTGGCAACTTGTTAAATATTTGTAGTTTCTTAAAATTTGTGGTTAAATAAAGTAAATGAGGGGCTTATGAAAGAATTTACTTTAAACAACAAAATAGAATCTGTCTACAAACAAAATAAAAATACACCGAGAATGGCATTTGCATTAAACATTGCAATTAACGAACCTGAAAAATATGCCGGAACGTATTCATTGATGAATCGTTTATTATTACAAGGAACTAAAAAGTATTCTAATACAGAGCTTGCAAAAATTCTGGATGAAAATGCTATTGAACTTTGCACCGATATGAAACAGGATTATTTGAGATTCCGTTTTGTTTGTTTAAACGAAGATTTCAAACTTGCAATAGAAATCTTAGACGAAATTATTAATAACTCAACATTTGATGAGTTTGAAAAAGAAAAAGAAAAAATGCGCGGTGAAATTATTGCGGATTTAGATTCTGCAAGAACAAAAATTTCCGATGCGTTTGTAAAAACAATTTATGAAAATCATTATTACGGCAATACTTATACATTAATGCTGGACTCTTTGGATAAAATAACCAAAGAAGATGTAATAAATTCTTATAACAAGATTTTAAAAGAAGGACGAAAAGTTGCTGCGGTTGTTGGAAGTCTGGAATTTACGGAGATTGAACCGTTACTGGAAAATACAATCGGAAAGTTAGAAAATAATTTTTCAACAAAAAAATCTATCCCTGCACCGGAACTAACTGAATCAAAGCGTACTGATGTAATAAAAGAAGATGCAAAGCAGGCTCAAATATTCCAGGGCTGGGTTGTTCCGAATTTCAGAGATAAGGATTATCCTGTTCTTGCTATTATTAATACAATTCTTGGTGCAAGCGGCTTGAGTTCAAGATTATTTTTAGAATTAAGAGACAAAAAAGGTTTGGCTTATACTGTCAGAACCTCTTGCGAAGCAAAGGATTTATCTGCCGTATTTAGTATTTATATTGCAACAGAACCTAGCAATATTGATATTTCACTTGCCGGATTCAAAGAAGAAATTGATAAAATCAAAACAATTCCTGTGGGCGCTGAAGAACTGGAAAACGCTAAGAATAATATTATAGGTAAACAGCAATTTATATCCGAAACAAATATGCAGCAAGCAACAGCCCTTGCATATTATGGCATTATGAATTTAGGTTTTGATTTTAGAGAAAAAATTATAGAAAAAGTTAAAGCTGTTACTTCTGAGCAAATTTTGGAATGTGCAAACAAATATTTTACTGATAAATCGGTGGTAGCGGTTTTACATCCATAAATTATGACTAAAAAAGATAAGTTAGAAGATTTAAAAAAGTTATGTCTAAATTGCCAAAACTGTGAGCTTGGTATCACACGCAATAATGTTGTGTTTTCTGACGGCAATCCTGATACGGCAAAGGCAATACTTATTGGAGAAGCTCCGGGCGAAAATGAGGATTTAACAGGAACTCCTTTTGTCGGCAGAGCCGGTAAACTCTTGAATGAGTTTTTGGAAAAAGCTGGTATTAATCGAGAAAAAGATTTATATATAATAAATACCGTAAAATGCCGTCCCCCGAAAAACAGAGTTCCGACGAATGAAGAAAAAGATAAATGTGCGAAGTATTTGTATGAACAAATAAATATTGTTAATCCAAAAGTATTAATCTTTTGCGGTGCAACTGCATTACAATCTTTTTACAAAGAAAAAGTTCAAATCTCAAAAATCCGCGGTAAATGGCTGGAAGTAGAGGTCAATGGCGATAAATATAAGTCTATGTCAATTTTTCATCCTTCATATCTTTTAAGAAATCACTCCATGGATGAAGGCAAACCCAGAGCATTAATGTTAGAGGACTTGAAATTAATTTCTAAAGAAATTAAATAAAGATATTTTTCATAACATAATATGTATTGTGTTATGAACATAATAGTATAAGTATTTTTCAATGTAAATACTTTCATTTTTGAATCTTAATATTTAATCTAGCGGGGTTTATGTACCCCTACACCCTGTATCCAAATCTTCTTTCTGCCTCCGGCGGGTAATATCAAATGATAGCGGGGTTTATGCACCCCTGCACCCCGCACCGGTATTTCTTTGGCAGTCAAAGAAATACCGGCAAAAGAAACCTGCAACCTGAACTCCATTCGCTAAATAATATAACTGCTCAATACCAAGCAAGCAAACTCGCTTCGCTCAAACAATGCTTGCTCTGTCATTATTTCGCAGATATTATTTGCTCATTCCGTAAAGGTTGTAATATCAAATGATTAAAAGTGTTACTAAATAGACTAATTAATAATTTTATATTTTATTTACCAACCTTTTGACTTTTATGGAGTGAGCAATCAGTACTAATTTCAACCTTAGAAATGTGAACCCGCTACGCTCAGACAGCATCGGCTCACCGTTGTTTCGTTAACTGACACTAGACTATAT
>CALUXV010000053.1 GCA_944324835.1 Candidatus Gastranaerophilales bacterium | reverse complement strand
ATGCACAATATCCAGAAGCGTCAAAAACTTCCTATAACAAGAGATTTCGACTCAAAACAGTATTCCATAGAGATGGAAACCGGAACCGGTAAAACTTATGTTTACACCAAAACTATACTTGAACTTAATAAAAGATACGGCTTTACTAAATTCATTATTGTTGTACCTTCTGTTGCAATCAGAGAAGGGGTTTTTAAATCCTTACAGGTTACGGAAGAACACTTTAAAAATCTCTATGACTCAGAACCTTACAGATACTTTATCTACAACTCCTCAAAGCTATCTGACGTAAGATCTTTTGCAACATCAAACAACATCGAAATAATGATTATCAATATTGATGCTTTTAAGAAGGCTGAAAACATTATCAATCAGGAGCAGGACAAGTTAAACGGCGAAACCGCCATGAGGTATATTAAAGATACAAATCCGATTGTAATTATCGATGAACCTCAGTCCGTTGACAATACCCATAAAGCAAAAGAAGCAATCCAATCCCTAAATCCGCTGTGTGTTTTAAGATACTCAGCAACACACAGGGAAAAGATTAATCCGCTTTACCGCCTTACTCCGGTTGACGCTTATCAAATGGGCTTAGTTAAACAAATTTGTGTATCTTCTAATACTGTTGCTAATGATTTTAATAAACCTTACATATATCTAAAATCCGTATCAAATGAAAACGGATTTTCCGCTAAAGTTGAAATTGATATTCAAGCGAAAGACGGCAAGGTAGAACGTGCTACAAAAACCGTTAAAGCAGGAGACGATCTTTATACATTATCAGGAAAGCGTGAACTTTATAGGGATTATGTAATAGAAGGAATTGACTGTACTAAAGGATTTGAGTGTTTGGAGTTTTCTAATTCCGAAACTGTTATGCTAGGTAAGTCTATGGGAAGTGTAGATGAAAATATTCTGAAAAAAGCTCAAATATACCGTACGATTGAAGCACATTTAGACAAAGAACTCAGATATTATGATAAAGGAATAAAAGTCCTGTCACTATTCTTTATTGATGAAGTTAAGAAGTACAGAACCGAAACAGGAGAAAAAGGTATTTATGCACAAATGTTTGAAGATTGTTACAACGAACTCATCAATAAACCTAAATACGCAGGCTTAAAAGACAAATTTAACACTGATGTGGAAAAAGCTCATAACGGATATTTTTCTCAGGATAAGAAGGGTGTATATAAGAATACTAAAGGTGACACTCAGGCTGATGATGATACATATAACCTTATTATGAGAGACAAAGAAATGCTTTTATCCTTTGACTGTCCTCTGAGGTTTATTTTCTCACACTCTGCATTAAAAGAGGGGTGGGACAATCCTAATGTATTTCAGGTTTGTACGCTGATTGAGCAGAAATCCACTTTCACATGCCGGCAGAAGGTCGGAAGAGGGTTAAGGCTATGTGTTGATCAGAATGGCGAAAGAATAGAAGATAGAAATATTAATATACTTCATGTTATGGCGAATGAAAGCTTTGCAGAATTTGCTGAAACTCTGCAAAAAGAAATTGAACAGGAAACCGGCATGAAATTTGGTGCATTTGATATCAGCTATCTTTTGGATCTAAAAGTTGAAGAAAAAAGAGAGATTGAGCACACAATAAATGAAGCAGACGCTTTTGATGTTTTTGAGACTCTTGTAAAAGATGATGTTATCAATTATGACGGCTCTGTTAAAGATGAAGAAAAACTTGAAACAATTGATCTCCCACAGATTTCAGAACCTCTGAAACAAGAAGTGCAGAAAATGGTTAAAGAAGCTAAGCCATTGACATTTGAAACTTTGAAAGAAATAAAATGTATTGAAACAGTGGTTGAAGAAAAACCGTACTTTACGCATGAAGAAGCTTCACAGGTTATAGAAGAATTAAAAGAAGCCAAAGTCCTTGATAAGAATGGAAAAATTAAGGATACCATGAAAGCCCAGCTTGCGGAGGATAAACTTGATATTGTTAAACGTTGGGATGCTGCTAAGAAAAGAGCTGTTTTGCAAGCACTTGAAAAAGCGGACAACAGACCTGTAATTAGAGACGCTTCAAGAGAAGTTACTGTTAGACTCAAAAAACAGGCAATACTTTCTCCTGAGTTTAGAGAATTATGGGATAAAATTAAGCAGAAAACCACTTACAGGGTTAATTTTGATGTGGAAGAACTTGTAAAGAATTGTATTAAAGATCTGCAAGAGATGGATCCAATTCCTAAAGCAAGGCTTGTCTCTAAAACTGCTGAACTTGAAATTAAAAATTCCGGTATTACTCACACGGAAAAACATATTAAAACTCAGGACTTATCAGGCACGTATGAATTATTACCTGATATCATAAGACTTATTTCAGCAGAAACACTTTTAAAACGATCTACAATTATAAGGATTATTGAAGAGAGTGGAAGAATTCAGGATTTCATAAATAATCCTCAAGGTTTTTATGAAAAAGCACTCGAAATTATCTCTAAAAACAGGCATTCTCTTGCTATTGACGGAATTAAGTATGTGAAATTAGCCGGAGAGGAATATTATGTTCAGGAAATCTTTGACTCTTCTGAATTAATTGCAAATCTTGATAAAAATGCAATTCCAGTTGAACACAGTGTTTACGATTATTTAATCTATGATAGCGGTGTTGAAAGCCGGTTTGCAGAGAGTTTAGACAATGACCCTGACGTAAGAATGTTCTTTAAAATTCCTGACAGATTCAAGATTGAAACCCCGATCGGAACATATAATCCTGACTGGGCGGTATTCTTAGAAAAAGACGGAGAACAAAAATTGTATTTTGTGCTTGAATCTAAGGGAACTACAAGTCTCTTTGACTTAAGAAGTCCGGAGCAGTTAAAAATCCATTGCGGGAAACAACACTTTGATACTCTCGGAGTAAACTTCCCTGCTGAACCGGTTAAGGATTGGAAAGAGTTTAAAATAAGACTTTAATCTTCATTATTTTATCTATATTGTTGATCTAGATTTTTGTTTAATAAAATAAATTTTTCAGGAGAAACAGGTTTGTCAAATCTAAAACAAATAACCAGAGCAGGATATGAATATCAAGATTTGATAGGAATAAGAGAATTATTGCAATTTTATAAAAATAAAAACTTGTATGATTTTATAAGATTAGAATATCCCAATAATGATAAATTTAGAGCTTTAGATGATGTTGTTTGCAAAATAAAAAATCAAGACAAATATAAATTAATACAAGTAAAATTTTCTGTAGATGGAGAAACACCTCTTTGTAACTGGAACTGGCTAACCAATAAAAAGGGAAATGGCAATTCACTTGTTCAAAAATGGAGTAAAACAACTCTAGAGCTTCTTTCAGATAACAAACTTTTAGAAGCCTCACTTGTTACAAATAAACAACCAACAGATGAAATTCAACAAGTTCTTAATAATAACAAAATTGTATGGAATAATATTCCTGATGCTCAAAAAGCAATCTTAATAGAGCAAATAGGTTCAGAGGAAAATTGCAAAATATTTTTCGAAAATTGGACTCTTGAATTCCTACAAAGTGACCTAAAAATATTAGATAACAATTTGTTTAATGAATATATAGGAATTAGTGATTCTAGAGCTAACTGGGAATTTTTTAAAAGTTATGTTAAAGAAAATTCTATGTATGAGGGACAAGAAATAACATACCAAATACTAACTAATATTCTACAATGTCGTTCCCCAAAACCTCTGGATCAAGAGTTTTTTGTTCCAGAAAACTATATTCCACCTAGTGAGGAGTTTCATCAAAAGATACTAAAGCGAATAAAAAATTCTGATGATAAATGTATTGTTATTACAGGCTCTCCTGGAGTTGGTAAAAGTACGTATATAAGTTACTTAAAAAAAGAACTTGAAAAAGAGAATATATTTGTAATTAGGCATCATTACTATTTATCCATAGAAACCAAACAAGATAAAAGATACAACTATACTGATATTAAAAATTCATTGTTTGAACAGCTAAACAATATATTTGCACTTACATTAAGTGATAGAGATGAATTGGAAGGGGTCTTGAATAGTATATCTAAAGAATTAAATGACAAGCAGCTTATAATTATTATTGATGGATTGGATCATGTATGGCGTGAACACAACAAAAAGGATGATTTAGATATACTATTTAATAATCTTTTCCCTTTACCAGAGAATATTAAAGTAGTTGTAAGCACCCAACCAGTGGACGCTGAGCACTTGCCGTATAAACTCTCAAAAATTGAAAGAGACAAGTGGTTAACACTACCTTTTATGTCCATTAATGCAATTAGAAATTATCTTATAAATGACAAGCGAATTATAGAACCTGCTGATTATCATTCTGATTACTATACTAATCTTGCAGAGTCATTTTTTAAATTAACTAATGGACATCCTTTACATCTTATATATTCTTTAGAAGCCGCTTTAAATGACAATTTAAGGCTATTGCCATATGATATTGAAAGACTTCCTGCTTGTCCGCAAAATGATATTCGTGAATACTATAGGAATTTATTAAATGAAATCGATGAATATAGTAAACTGGTTTTATGCATTTATGTCGTTTCAGAAATTGATGTTTGGAAGAAAAGCGATTTGGAAGAGTGTTTAACTTGTAATGGAGTATCTGATTTCTTAAGACATTACAATCAAATTCGACATCTATTATTTAATAACGGATATTTTATAAAAGTATTTCATGAAAGTATTTTGGCTTATATAAAAGAAAACATATCGGATGAGGAACAAATTAAATGTTTAAAATATATCCAAAAGTGGCTTACAGAACAGAACGAAAGTATTTATATTGATTTATATTTACCAATTATTAATGCACAATTAGGCGAATATTCTTTAATACTCAACATTTCCAGAACACAAATAATTGAGTATTTTAAAAAAGGATATTCATTAAATTTAATATCAAAATTTTTAACAAAAGCAGAACAAATAACATTTTTTCAGTTAAAAGATTTGGTCAAAACTACAGAATTAAGACATCTTAAAACTCGAATTATTAATCTGCTTGAATATAATACATACAAAGCTGAATTATTTTGCCGCCTTCATTTTATTTTATATAAAAATCTAGATGTTATCTATTATATGCTCGATTCCATAAAAACTTTAAATACAGCAGAATTAGTAGCACTAAGTGCTTTTTGTCAAAATCAAGATTCTAAAATTAAAGAAATTCTTAGACAAATGAAATTACAGTATAAAAAAGTTGCAGGTTCAAGAGAATTGGAAAATAACAATGCATTATATGTTTTAGCCAATAGCAGTAATATAGAACAGGTGCAGCAAACATGTATTGATGCAAATTATAATGATGGATTAATTTATCTTTTTAATCATTTATGCTCCTTAAAAAGAACAGATCTCGTTAAAAATTTTATTTCAAAAGGTATTTATGATTATACGATAATTAGAAGACTATGCTTATATGCTATTGAACAAAAGATTGATTTGAACACCTGGGGATTACCTAAAGAATACATAGAAAATCCTTATTTAGCAGTGCTGATATATTTAAATACAGGTTACACTAAAGCTAACGTAAAATCTTTAGAAAATGCGACTATTCATAAAAGAAAAAATGTCGACTATGAATATTCCGGCAGATGCTTAGATCTTGAAAACTATTTTCATTCTTTATTTTTTGAAAATCTTTATAATAAACTTACTGGAAGTAAATTTAACAATTCTATTGAAACTTACAATGGATTCGAAAAATTTGTAACAACACTATTTAATGCTTCTGAAAGTATTGCCAAAATGGTTAATAAAACTAAAGAAATTAATTTAACATATCTATTATCTCTTTTTGAAGACTTCACAAATGCAGACATATTAAACGAAGTTAGATGGAATTTAAAATATAAAATAGCAAAATCAAGTATAACAAAAATTATAATTGACTTGTTAATACTATTGAATATCGATAGTCAAAAGTTAGATGAAAAAGAAATCAATATATTAATTAAATTTAAACATTTCCATGAAGATAATTGGCTGGAGGATTATTTTCAAAATAATATTGTCTATTTAACCCCAAAGGCTGCTAAGTTTTATTTAAAAAAAGAACAGGATATTTTAAATAGTACTATGCAGTATACTCAAGAACGTACCGACAAATATCTGCAACTTGCTAATTTCGCCCAAATGCATAATCTTATTGATGATGCTAAAATATATTTAGATAAAGCTTTTTGTATGGCAATGGGTTACTGTCATCATAAAGATCCGTTATTATATGAAGTGTTAGAAACTGTTGAATATTGTTTGGATACACAACATCTTGAGTTTGCAAATATTTTAAAAAGATTAGCCAAAATAGTTGATAATATTGAAAACATTACTGATAGTGATACTAGTTACTCTAAAAGAGTACTTATGAGACTATTTTGCAAATATTCTTATGAATATGTAAGTAAGTATTATAATCATTTTCTTGATACAGAACAATGGTATAATGCTGAAGAATGTTTAAATGAAATTCTTGAAAATGCAGATAAAAGTGATGAGATGGTTAATTTTCTCTTATCAACAGTAACATCAGATGCTCCTTTCTTTAAATTAGCTCAAGATGATATTAGAATCCAAGAACATAAAAAATTGGTAGGACGGACTTTATTAAAAGAAAAACATAAATACTCTTCAAGTAATGACTTTATAAATAAAGAAACAAACATATTCAACTATGAAGACTACCCGGTTAATAGATTAGATGAATTCATTGAAAAACTGGACTATACCAACGAGACTTGTTTATTGGATTGGTTAAAACATTGGAGAGGACGGGGACAAGATGAAATGATTTTAAATTATTTTGAAGAATTTTATAAAAATAATAATAAAAATTTTATAAGAGAAGTGTATTTGGATGAAATTTTTGATATTGCTCTATCGCTAAAAGGAAAAGATTATGCTTATAAATGGATTGTAAGAAGCATAATAGAAAATATTAGCTGGGGAAATAATTATAGCAGTTGGGAAAATACTAAAAAAAGATTTTTACAAGTAAAAAAAATATATAAAGACAAGTGGCAAGATTTTATATTAG
Organism: Candidatus Gastranaerophilales bacterium; assembly: GCA_944324835.1. Classification (GTDB taxonomy): domain Bacteria; phylum Cyanobacteriota; class Vampirovibrionia; order Gastranaerophilales; family Gastranaerophilaceae; genus UMGS1585. The sequence goes on along the minus strand of CALUXV010000053.1, from coordinate 4,216 downwards.
ACTCTTCAGAATATAAATACGGTAGCGAATTTATGTTAGGAACAAGCCATCTTGTATATTTTTTAATATTAATAGGAGAAAAAGGTCTTGCCTATAAAATTATGTGTAAAGTTATTGATTTATTAGAAGAAGATATGGCTGATTTGCCATTAAAAGAGGTTGACTGGTTATGAAAGATTTTATATTTAAAATGCTTTTAGCCAGACTTAAATGGCCTGATATGTTAGTCAGAGAACAAACATTTCATGCGATAAAAGATTTTTTAATTAGAAATCAATCTTTTAAATATAATTTTCTTACTTTTTTGGAAGCACAAAATTTAGAGAGCAAAGTCTTAGAAATTTTAGCAATAATTTATTTAGTAAATCACGAACAAACAAATTATTTTACATTGAATGAAGTAGAAACTAACATCAAGGCACCTTCTTTATTATCTGACATATACCTTGAAGAAATTTTCCAATTAAAATTTGAAAGACAAAATAGATCCTGGAGAAAAAATCATTCTGCAAATGCACCATATGGTTTTAAAAAAAACTGTATTAATCATAAACCTAATGGACTTGTGAGGCATAATTTAGATGCATTGAAAAATATAAGTAATCTTGAACTTACATTAGAAAAACAATTTTATTTTGAATATAAACAAATCCTGTCGAAAGAAAAATGTTTATTCGATGGTCAAATAGATTACTTTTGTGAGCCAAGATACACAGGTTTCCCAAATATTAAACTAATTCAAGATGATATTCAAATATCAGCCTTTTTAAGGTTAATTTCTTATTGCGTAGATGTCCATAATATGCCTACAGACATTGCATTAATTATGTCACAAGATTTTTTACCTATAGATTTGGGTTTATTGGAGCTAAAACCTTCAACTAAACCATTCTTTATTAATAATCTGATTAATTCAAATTTCCAACAATGGAATTTTCAAGAAAATGATTTTATTCCTGTATACTTATCTTGCCCATTAAAAGAAGATACAGATGCATATTTTAATAAAGAAATTATTGCATTAGAAATATATCCGGTTCATTTAAACCATATTCCAAAGTCATTAGAAACTTACTTTGAATTTTTTAGAAGAGGTGAACTTTGGCAAAAAATAAAAAAAATACCATGGCATGCAAATATTAAAAAAATAATTATTCCAGAAGATATACCTAAACATTTTATTGGTTTGTTTCATAATTGTTATAATTATATTCAAAGATTATATACAGTTGAAAGAGACTTATTTATACCTAATGAGAAAGATTTAAAATTAGATATTGAAAAAGATAAACTACTTTTTAAAATTGACGAATGCATAATAGGATATATGCAATATTGGTATGATAATTATAATATTTTTAGCTATAAAGATACTACCTGTTGTGCTGGAATAATAACATATTTACATAAAGATTATATTGGTAAAATTAATGTAAATAATGATGTTACACTTCTTGTAAATTGTCGCAAATTTAAAACTAACAATCAGGATTTTTTTGAACTTTCTGAAAATCTTTATTATTCGATTAAAATATAGAAAACTTAATATATCAATTATTGCCTGAATGACAATCTATTTTTCTTTAGTTTAATCTTTTATCCCAAGTTCATTTTTAATAATAGAATAAAACTTTAATATTTTTTTATTATTTTCTACATGAACTTTTACAATGTTTGAGGATGATTCGAAATTATTTTGTAAATCTTCATATAAATCATAAAAACATTCTACTGTTGACTGTCTTCCAAAAATACTTTCTATTTGGATTTCATTCCACAAATCCTTAGTGCCTTTTGACATATTTACACACTTTTTAGTGCGGATATCTTTTTCGAAACGCATAGAAAAATCATACATTTTTTGATATAAAATTTCTCGTTTTCTTTTTAAATATATATTTTCATTTCTTGAAAATTTAAAATAGTCAATTAAACATGTAAAACCACCAGTTAAGACTGCTCCTAATATAATACCAAAGAGTTGTGAATCTAAAAATTCTTTTAAAAAGATATGCATTATGGATCCTTTTTTATTTAGTTTATCATAAATAAAAGAATGCATAAGTTATTAAAATAGAATTCTATTTAAATTAACATACTTTTCATTAAACGTTTTCCCATATTTCCACAGCTCTTCAGCCAGGTGTAAATGAAATCTATGAGCAAATGAGCGGCTTAAAACTTTTCTATAACTTCTCAAATAAATATTTTTTATTTCCAAGCGTTCATCATTACTATGCTTACGTGCATCTTTAAATATCAAGTACTTATCAGATACAAATAACTTGTGGTCATATAAATATAAATAAACTTTTGTATTCATATAAATCCTTTCTTGCGGTATTTTAGGAGATTTTTCAAAGTATTTAAAAAGTTCATTCTTTTGTTGTTGATAAATAATTGTCCTAAAATATTGATAAAAATTATTCATAACATGTTTTGAAAAACCAAATAAATCAATCATTTTTAAAACTTCTATATCAGTACAAAAACCTTTTATTATATAATCTATGTCCGTTTTGGAATGATGTTGAAAAAATTGCGGAAGTCGCTGTTTGCTACTACCTTGTTCTTTATTATATAAATATATATTGTCTCTAAAAATAAGTTTCCCCTCTTGAACCAATGTCAAAAGAAGTAACTCTAAAACAGCCTCATCAACATCTTCGGCAATAGTCGAAATCTCATCAAGTGTAAATTTATCCAACCTTTTGCAAAGCCTTAATATTCTGTCTTTCATTTAATATTCCTTTCAAAGTATATTCGTCAATCTCTTGTATTTTGTTAGTTTCAGACAGTTTTTCTATTTTATTAATCAATTTAACCAGCTGTCTGAACTGGTTTGTCCTTGTTGCAAGGTAATTAATGGCATCAGGAGTAAACTCCAAATCCGTTATTTGTTGAAGAATGTCTGTAATATCGTCTTGATTAAATTGTTCAAACTTTAGTGTTTTGTAAAGTCTGTCCACCAGATGCGGATATCTTGCAAGTTTTTTATCTGCCGATCCCATCCCGACTAAAACTATCGGGCAGGCTGTTTTATCGTGCAAATCCCTTAAAGTCTCAACCGTATGTTTTTCAATCAAATAGTCAATTTCATCAACAATGATTACTTTAGGGTGCTGTCTTAAATATTTTTCTATGAGTTCAAAGGTTTCTTGGGTATGCCAGTATGGATCCTCCCCGAGTTCTTCCGCAATCTCAGATAAAAGCCATCTGCTCGTCATTCCCTGAGTTGCCCTTACATACACAGAATCGTTTTTATCCGCCCACCACTGGATTGTCTGTGATTTTCCGAGTCCATGGTCTCCGTAAACTAATGCGAGTTTCGGAATATTCGGCGGAAGTTTCTGCAACTCATCCATCAACGCTACAAACCGCTTCACGTTTTTTGTTTTAATAAATGTTTTCTTCATAATTTAATCTCCATATATATTTATGTACTCATCGCTTTTTATATAATCCGCAAGCCATTTTCTATCCTGTGGATTTGTTGTTCCGTTTGTCATCAACCACTCGTATTTTTCATAATTTGAATTAAACATCGGAACATTCATCTGCCGTTCACGAGGGGTTAATTTCTTGGGGGCTCGCATTAAACGGCGTTGCGAGTCTTGCTCAACGCAAGCCTCTCCAGCCTCTGCTCGCCTCCGCCGTTCACGTTTTTGTTTTGGTTGTTCTTCTATTTCTAAAACAGGTTCCGGTTCGATTTCTAAAACTTGAAGTTCGTCTTTAGTGAATGTCTTTTTAATTTGTTTGACAAGTCTGCTTTTAATTTTCTGTTGCTTTTGGTACTGCTGTTTGTATTCCTCCATATCTTTAACTGTACCGAGAACATTTGCCATCGGATGAACTTTTTGAACTCTGTGAGCCACGCATAAAAACTCGCCTTTTATTGAATAAACATAAACCTTTGAAAGGTCAAACAAACTGTATCGGACATAAACCTTATCCCGAAGTCCAAGGATAACGTCACTCCTGTAATGCATTCCGAGGAACGTTATTCCATGCTTGTTTATTGTCCTTGCCTCGGTTTTCATCATTAAATGGTCAAGTGCAGATTTATTAATATCTTGTTTCCGAACAGAATTTAATACCTCTTGAATGCTCCTTGAACGATCATTAGGACAAGTTTTTTGATTTCTGTATTCCAGCCAGGCATTAATATATTTAATAGCATCTTGTACTGTCGGAATATTTCCTTTTGTTTGTTGAT
>CALUXV010000052.1 GCA_944324835.1 Candidatus Gastranaerophilales bacterium | reverse complement strand
CTACCGTTAATCTTCACTTCGTTCGTAATGACGGAAAATTATTTACCCCTCCTTCACATCCGTTCAGGAGGACGAAAACCAATTATTAACAATAGACTTACACTACTGCCTTACATTTCACTTTCAAGTTTCACTTATTTAATAATTTACCGAATATTTTATATTGTTTCAACAATCTGTTTTGCTACTTCTTCCGCAGAATATTTATCAGATAGTTTTGATTTAACTTCGCCTAAATCATGGATTCTTGATGCTCTGACTTCTTCGTTATACAAATTCTTTTCTGTTTCATCCACAATATTTTTAACTGATAATTTTCCTTGAATCAATTCAGGAACCGTAATTTTCCCCAGAATAATATTAGGCAGAGATACCATTTTTATACAACGGACTAAAAGATAAATAAAATACAAAATCCATGGCCCTTTGTACGCAATAATCATAGGCACCTGGTATAAAGCAGCCTCCAGTGCCACCGTACCTGATGCAAGAATAAGGCTGTCAGAAACACTTAACAATGCCTGATTTTCACCTTTTATCACTTTAAAATCCGTATGTTTTAAATATTTATGATAAACTTTTTCCGACAAATTAGGCGCATGAGAAACACAGAATTGTACATCCGGATGTTTTTCTCTCAGTTTATTACCTGCTTTGATAAATGTTTTCATTAAAAACTTAAGTTCAAATTCACGTGAACCCGGAAAAATTGAAACAAGTTTTTTGTTTTTATCTAACCCGTGCCGTTCAAAAAATTCATCCCGATTAGCTCTATCCGGCAGCTGTTTTACCAGCGGATGCCCGCAATAATGGGTTTCTATTCCGTATGACTTGTACATATCAACTTCAAACGGAAATATACATAGAATTCTATCTATATTTTTTTTGATTGTATTTATTCTCCATTTACGGCTTGCCCATACTTGAGGCGGGATATAATAATAGGTCTTGATTCCTGCATGCTTTAAAAATTTTGAAATACTAAGGTTGAACGCACCGTAATCAATTAATAAAACCATATCCGGTTTGTATTCTTTGGTGAGATAATCAACCACATGTTTCCCGAGATTTAAATGGTCAACTATCATTTTAAAAGATAAACCGACAGCACCCATTTTTGATTGGTTGGTAAATAGTTTTACTCCTGCATTTTTAAGGTTTTCACCGCCGATTCCTTCTATTTCGATATCAGGATTTAATTGTTTTAAAACTTCTACAACACGACCGGCATGGATATCACCTGAATAATCTCCTGTTACAATAAAAAGTTTTTTCATCATTATACCGCCATGATTACAATATTGTTTCTATCCGCAAATTTTACAACAGCCTCCTGATCAACAATAATTGTTTCGCCAGCCTCTACAGCAATAAGACTTGCTTTATATCTTTTCATTGTCTTTAATGTTTTGAGTCCGATTGCAGGAATATCAAAACGCTTATCCTGATTTGGTTTGGCTACTTTTATGATACAAGCGCCTTTTTTCGCCAGTTTACATCCTCTTTTAATACAGCAATCAGTACCTTCTATTGCTTCAACTGCCATAATCATACGGTCTTTAATAACAACTGATTGTCCGATATCCAATTTCCCGGTTTCTTTTGCGAGCCAGTATCCGTAGTTAACGTCTTCGACCTGTTCTTTTGTCGGCTGAACTTTACCTAATACACCTGACGGAATCATAAGGTTTTTGATAAACGTTGTTTGATCAATTATTGTAACACCGATATTTTCCAATTGCTCAATAATCATAAGCATTACTTTATCATCATTTAATCTTGCTGCTTGTTTCAACAATTCAACTGCTCTCTGGTCAAACTTTGGACGCTTTATCAAGATACTTTTACTTACTTTCCCTAAAAAAGTTAACTGTTTGATTCCTTCTGTTTTAAGGATATTTTCAATCTTGTTTATTTCACCCGGACAGCAGGAATATACTTTTGAACAATATTTTTTTAAATCTTTGTAATTATCTGACGATAAAGATATTGCAACAACTTCAAACCCGTTTTCTTTTGCATACTGTGCCATCTTAACCGGTAACAAACCGTCGCCTGCTATTAAACCTTGTTTTCTTTCCAGTGTAATTGCCATATTTCTATCCTTTTTACATATCAAACAATGTTTCGTTTGTAATTTCTACTTCTGTAACCGAACCTTTTTTATCAGGTAATATCATTGTAATTCTTCCGTTATTAGCTTTTTTATCATATTTCATGATATTTATAAGTTTATCATGATTATATTTTACAGGTTTAATTGGTTTAAATCCGTATTTTTTAAATAAATCATAAGCCAGATTATAGTACGTTTGATTTATCATTTTTGTTCTTAAAGCATAATCAAAAGCTAACATCATACCATATACAACCGCTTCTCCATGAGTATATTTTCTATAATGTGTAATGGTTTCAAGTGCGTGACCGTAAGTATGCCCAAAATTAAGAACCTTTCTTAATCCGCCTTCTGTTTCATCTTTTTGTACAACAGATATTTTCATATCTAAACAGATTCTAACCAAGCGTTCAATAAGATTCATGTTGTTATCAAGAATTCTATCGGCCGCAATTGACAAAAATTCAATCAGAAGATGTGTTTTTTCGCATTTACAGCTTAATTCAATAAACGCATATTTTAATATTTCGCCATAACCTGATAACATTTGTTTTTTATCAAGTGTCAAAATAAAGTTTAGATTAATAAATACCGTTTTTGGTTGATAAAATGCCCCGATATAATTCTTTGCATTTGGCAAATCAAGTCCGGTTTTACCGCCGACAGAAGAATCAACAAAAGATAATAACGTTGTCGGAACTTGAATAAAATCAATTCCCCTCATATAAGTTGCAGCAACAAATCCTGCTAAATCACCGACAACACCACCGCCTATTGCAATAATTAAATCTTTTCTTGAAAGCCCTAATTCAATTGCTTTTTGAACAATTTTCAGGTAATTATTCATATTTTTTTGGTGTTCACCGTCGTTTAAAACAAATAGCTCTTCTTTAGAAAAATTAAGTTCATTTTTATAAAGATTATAAACTTTTTTGCTTATAACAATTAATCTGCGCCTGGAATTGGATATATCATTTAATCTTTTAGCCAAATCCCTGATAGGTTCTTTGCTGATATATATAGGATATGATTTAGTATTTTCCTGCGGAATTTCAACTAATATCGACGGTTTCATTTACTCTCCTTAAAATCTCTTTCGCTGCAAGTTCTGCTGTCAAAGAACTTGTATCAATGATATAATCAGCTTTTCTATAATTTTTATCCCTTTTGTCTAATAAATCTTGAAATACTTTTATTGGATTATCGCATTCAAGCATAGGCCTATGACCTTCTGTTTTTATTCTATCATATAAAGTTTGATAGTCAGCATATAGATAAAAAACTTTACCGGAATTTAATAAAACGTTGCGATTATTTTCGTTTTCAAAAGCCCCTCCTCCAGTCGAGATGATAAGATTAGAGTTTTCACAAACTTCTTCAATTGTTAAGGATTCTATTCTTCTAAACCCGATTTCCGTATACCTTTGAAAAATTTCTGGAATAGAAATCCCTTCATCATCTTCTATTTTAGAATCGATATCCACAAAAGAATAATCTTTTAAAAGATTATTTAAACATTTTCCGACGGTAGATTTTCCGGCTCCCATCATACCTATTAGGATTATATTATTTCCTTTCATAGTTATGTTTTATTTCCTTCAAACTGTCTCCGCCGAATTTTTTAAGAAACTCATCCGCCAGTACAATTGCAGCCCTTGCTTCTGCAACAACCGCACATGCCGGCACCGCACAGGTATCAGAACGTTCAAAATGTGCCTGCGTTTGTGAATAATCCAATAAATCAACGGTTGATAAAGGTGTACGCATTGTAGGTATTGCTTTCATTGTACCTGTTATAACGATACTTTCACCATTTGTCATCCCGCCTTCTATACCGCCGGCATTATTCGTTTTTCTAAAAATATTCTTACCTTTTACAAAGATTTCATCGTGCATTTGGCTGCCAGGAAGTGTTGCAGCTTTTACTCCTGCTCCGATTTCAACAGCTTTAACCGCCGGTATACTCATTACAGCCTGAGCCAAAAGTCCGTCGAGTTTTCTGTCCCAATGAACATATGAACCAAGTCCAACGGGTAAATTGCCGAATATTACTTCAAACTTCCCGCCTAACGTATCTCCTCTTTGTTTTGCACTATCTATTGCATCCTTCATCTTTTCTGTAGTGAATTCATCAAAACATCTAAGTTCTGACTTTTCAGCTTTTTCTTTTATTAGAGTATAATTATCTTCTTTGATATCAAGCGTTACATTTCCAATTTGTATAACGTGCGAAAACCCGATTATCCCAAATTCTTTTAAAATCTGTTTTGCTACAGAACCTACTGCAACTTCAATTGCCGTTTTTCTGGCACTTGAACGTTCAAGAACATCTCTTAAATCTTCAAGGTTATATTTCACACTTCCTGCATAATCAGCGTGACCCGGACGAACTTTAGTAAAAGATTTTTCAGCAATTTTTCTTAAGATATCAACATCATTAAAGTTGACTTCTTCAGTACTCATCGGCAGTTTCCAGTTTTCATAATCCCGGTTTTTTATTTCAAGACAAACAGGTGCACCTGTTGTTTTTCCGAATCTTACACCGGATTTTATTTCAACTGTATCGTGTTCTATTGTCATTCTAAGTCCTCGGCCATAACCGCCTTGTCTGCGTTTTAAATCGTTATTTATTTCTTCTTCCGAAATACTAAACCCGGCAGGCAAACCTTCTATTATTGCGTTTAAAGATTTGCCATGACTTTCTCCTGAGGTCAAGAACCTGAATACACTTCCCATACTTCCTCTTTTCTTAAATTATTTTGCATTTATTAGCATTTGGACTTTTGTCTGCATCATCTCTTCAGTAATTACCCATTTACCATTTGGCTGCTGTTTTACAACCATATATGCTTTTAATTTGTAAGTTTCGCCTGACGGACGTCTAAGAGAAGAAACTTTGAAAGTATTGTTTCCTAAAGATGTAACAGTTATATTGGTATAATAATTTTTGTATTGTCTTATTTTAGCAACAGCCTGACCTTTTCTCATTTCACTTATATATCTCTGTGTATTTGTCTCTCTTGTAACAACAGAGCCGTCCGGTTTTACAATTTGTCTTATTATTTTTGCATTTGGAGAATACATTGTTGTAATTAAAGGGTTATATGAATTTGCAGCATTAACATATTTATTAAAAAAGTTAAGTGCATCTTGTGATGTCGCTGCAAATGATGCTCCTGCCAAAATACAGAAAGTCAGTAGTGTAAATAGAATTTTTTTCATTATTATACTCCTTCTTCGTCAGGAAGAGTGCCTTTTACTTCGGCAACTTCGTCGCATCCCAGGCCGTATGTTTCATGTAATGCGATAAGAGCACGTTTTGCATCGTTCTCATCGACTAGACAACTTACCTTAATTTCACTTGTTGAAATCATCTTGATGTTTATGCCCAGGTTAGCCAGTGTCTCAAACATAGATGCTGCAATCCCCGGTCTGTCTATCATGCCTGCACCGACAATTGATACCTTGGCAATATGTTCATCTACCTGGAATCTGCTTGCTTTAATTTCCGATTTTAATTCATCTAAAGTCTTTAAAGTTTTATCTAAATCTGATTTATCAATTGTAAATGCAATATCATTGGTATTTTCTATTTTTCTTGCATAAGATTGAATAATCATATCAACAGATATGTTTGCCTCAGATAACTTTGTAAAAATCTTTGCTGCATGTCCCGGTGTATCAGGAATATCACAAACAACAATTCTCAATTGTGTTAAATCTGCAGCAACACCTGTAACGGGTTTATGAAGTTCCATATCTTCCACTCCTACAATTAAAGTACCTTTATTTTCAAGTTTAAAGCTGCTTCTGACTCTCAAAGGCACTTTAAACTGTTTGGCTGTTTCGACAGCTCTCGGATGTAAAACGTTTGCTCCAACTCTTGCAAGTTCAAGCATTTCTTCGTATGAGACTTCTTCAAGTCTTGATGCTGTCGGAACAATTCTCGGGTCGGTTGTATAAACACCTTCTACATCCGTATAAATATCACATCGTTCTGCTTCTAATGCTGCAGCAAGTGCAACAGCCGAAGTATCAGAACCGCCTCTGCCAAGGGTTGTAATTTCACCATCTTCCGTTACCCCTTGGAATCCGGCAACTACAACTACTTTTCCTTCTTTTAAATGTTTTTTTAGTTTTTCTGTTTTTATATCTACAATTCTTGCTTTGTTGTGTATATTTTCTGTAATGATACCAACCTGCATTGCATTCATACTCACAGCTTTACAGCCTGCACACTGCAATGCCATAGCAAGAAGTGCAATAGAAATACCTTCTCCGGTTGATAACAACATATCAAGTTCTCTGCTTGGAGGTGTATCAGAAATTTCTTTTGCAAGTTTTACCAGATGGTCTGTAGTATGTCCCATTGCAGAAACAACTACAACAACATCGTTTCCAAAGCTGCGCTCTCTCATTACAACTTCTGCAACATGTTTAATTTTTTCTGTATCGGCAACTGATGTCCCGCCGAATTTTTGAACTATTATACTCACTATTCCCTCGAAAATTGGTTAGTTCTTAAACTATTACATTATATCCGGAAACATATTCATTGGCAATAATACAATTTAAGTTTGCAGAGAAATTTAATTTTTTCTGCAAACTCATTTATTCACCCATTACTTTAACAATCACACGTTTTTTACGTTGCCCGTCAAATTCCGCATAATAAATCTGCTGCCATGGGCCAAAATCTAGCCGGCCGTTTGTAATTGGAACAATAACTTCATGACCTATTAATAAACTCTTTAAGTGGCTATCACCATTTGTTTCGCCTGTTCTATGGTGGTTATAATTAATATCAAATGGAGCAAGTTCTTCCAGCCATTTGTCTATATCAGAAATAAGTCCGTTTTCTGCATCATTAACATAAATCCCTGCGGTAATATGCATTGCAGATACTAAAACCATACCTTCTTTTATATTACTTTTTGAAACAATATCTTGAACTTCATCTGTAATATTAATATACTCTCTGTGTCGTTCCGTATTAAACCATAAATATTCTGTTGCAAATTTCATATTCAAACTCTCCTTTTTGTACTATTATAATATAGAAAAAGGAGGGTGTTTTATGAAAGTTTTATTATTTAACGGAAGCTGTAATAGAAACGGATGTACATATACTGCTCTTAAAGAAGTATCTGATACGTTAAATAGTCAAGGCATAGAAACAGAAATTATCCAGTTAGGGAATAAACCAATAAGAGATTGTATTGGATGCGGCGGATGCAGGAATATGACCGAAGGCAAATGCGTTTTCTCTGATGATATCGTAAACGAAGTCATCGAAAAAGCAAAAACTGCAGACGGTTTTATATTTGGCTCACCTGTTTATTATGCACATCCTGCCGGAAGATTATTATCATTTATGGATAGATTATTTTATGCGGCAAGCGATGTTCTTGCATTTAAACCTGCAGCAGCTGTCGTTTCTGCAAGACGTGCCGGTACAACTGTTTCACTTGATGCCATAACAAAACATTTTACTATTAATAACATGCCTGTAATATCATCCAACTATTGGCCTATGGTTCACGGAGGACAAAATAAGCCTGATGATGTAAAACAAGATATTGAAGGTTTACAAATTATGAGAACATTAGGTTTAAATATGGCATGGATATTAAAGTGTATAGAATTAGGAAAACAATCCGGAATAAACCGTCCTCAAATTGAAGATAAAATTTGGACAAATTTTATTCGATAAATATACTCAAAAACTCTAAAACTAAATAAAAATAAGTTTTAGAGTTTTTGTTTTTTATCTATTTTTATTGTCGTTAAGGATTAGAAACAAACATTAAAACCAACTCCGACAGTCCATCCTTTTTGATCAACTATATTTTTTGTATGATTTTGGTTATTGAAAGTATAATCAGCCCCTATAGACAATGTTGCATCCATATAATCTTCAATAATTCCGCCTAAAGGTGTTTCCCATTTTGCACCGACTTTTGCAAATTTATCTTTGCTCATAACATCTGTTCCAACTGAGCCATAAAGACTTGTTCTTGAACCAAAATTGTCATTAAATCCTATTTCTGCAGAAGCGGAAGGAGTTATGTAAAATCCGCCTCTTTTATCAGTTTTTGGAGTTTTTGATGCTGCATAGTAGTATGGATTATAGTGAATATATGGGATATCTTCCCCTTCTATAGTTACCATTCCAAGACTTGGCCAGGTATCAAAACCTATTTTTTTCACATCGCCATTTCTATATGACCAGCCATAACCGGCATCAACCCCTGCTCCAACAGTAAAATCAATTGGTCCATTAGTATATTGAGTATAATTTACTTTTGCACCGGCACCAGCATTTCTTGTTTTTCTACCATTATTAAGAGTTCCAAAGCCGCCATTTGCGCTTACTTCTCCGGACCAAAAACCGTTATCATCGCCGCCAAGGTACATTCCGCCTTTCATACCTGTTTGTATGTACCCATCTTTGACAGTATATTTTGTAGTACTTCCTATTGAATAATCGTTATCATAGAAACCAAAATCCGCAACCATTTTTAAATCTCCTTTTAATTCCCCGTTACTTATATATAAAGTTTTATTATTTGCAGAAATTGATCTTTTTTTTAAACAATTTAATATTTCGTTACAATCAATATTAATTATAGAGGTAATGTAATACAGAATTCAGTATATTTATTTTCTTCACTTTGCACAACAAGACAACCTTTATGTGCTTCTACAATTTCTTTTGAGAGATAAAGCCCTAGTCCTGTCCCAATTTTGCGGAATTTCTTACTTGCTGAAAAATATTTATTAAAGACTTTTGAAATATCATCTTTGGAAATTCCTTTACCATAATCTTTAACCGTAATAATCGCATTTTTATCACGTTCAAATAATTTGATTTCGATATCTGTATTTATTTTTCCGTAAGATATTGCATTTTGAATAAGATTTTTTAAAACTCGTTTCATCTGAAATTTATCCAGCAATAATTCATTATCATTTTGCAGTTTAAATACTAAATTATTTTTTGAAACTTCTGCAATAGGTTGCATTTCATCAACAATTTCGGTTATAAGTTTTGATAATACAACAGGCTGTTTAAATAATTCCATACCGGAATCTCTAACTTTGTATGTATCCAAAACAATATGTACTAGTTCCAATAATTCATTATTTGATTTTTTCATATTTTCAATTGCTTCTTGCTGTTTTGAAGTTAATTCTCCAAACTTCCCTGATAAAAGGAAATTAAGCATATTTGATTCTGCAATTATTGGGACTTTCAAATCATGTGTAAGTGTAGCTACAAAATCTTCTTTTAATGTTTCTATCTCTTTTTGATTTGTAACATCTTTTATTATCATCATATACGTATTTTTATGCTCAATAGAATCAAGTTTTGTAACTGATGCGGTAAATCTTTTATCAGAAGAATTCTCTATAAATATTTCATCATCATTCAATTCTTTTATAGGTTTTTCATCAATAGTTCTTATATGTTTTAAAATATTTGAATTGATAATTTTTTTATTTTCACCAAACCATTGAATAACATTTTTAGTATATTGAATAATTTTATCATTTTCATCTAGAACTAAAATACAATCAGTTAAAGAATTAATTATAACTTGTAAAAAATCATTTTTTCGGCGCAATTCACCTTGATATTCAACAATCATCTTTTCTCTGTCATTTAAAGTTTCAATCATTCTGTTAATACATTTTGAAACCTCATTTAAATCTTTATTAGAATGTTTCCCGACTCTTGCAATAAGATTTCCATAACGGACAGAGTTAATTATATTTATTAGATTTGAAACATAATCCGAAATATCATTGTGTTTATTTTGTGATTGATTTATTTTGTTTAAAAGATGATTAATTACTCCAAGCAATGTTATGATTATTAAAATTAATAATATGCATAAGTTACTATTTGTAATATGTAAATACATAACTGTCATCCTGAATATTTTTATGATATAATTATCATAACATAACACAAATCAATTTGGGGTTAATAATCTGGAATGAAAAAATTTATATATTTATTTGTGAGCTTTATATTATCAAATAATACATCTTTTGCGGTTAATGAAACCGAAAATATTAATTCTGTATTAAAAACAACCGGATATGAACCTAATTATTTATCAATAATATTATCTCTTCTTTTCGTTGTCCTTTTAATTTACATAACCGGAATTTTATATACTAAACTTAATAAAGTTGGAGTAAAAACGATAAAAAACGAATTTAGAGAATCTTCAGATATAAAACCGGTAATTTTATCAACTACACCCGTTGGTCACGATAAAACATTACAAGTTATAGAAATTGCAGGAGAAAAATTACTTATTGGAGTATCCCAATACTCTGTAAATTTAATTAAATCTATAGCAAAACAATCTGATAATATAGAAGATAAACCAAATATAACTCAACATGATGCAATGGATGTTCTTTATAAAAAGCAAGAAAAAGCAGAAGATAAAATTAAAGAAGAACATACTGTAAATATAGATGATTTTGGGCTTTATAAAAAATATTTAAGGTGATTTTATGAAAAGAGAAGTTAAAATAGGTCATATTACTGTAGGGGATGGCCATCCTTGTTTTATTATTGCAGAAATAGGAATAAACCATAACGGCAAAGTTGTGGAAGCTAAGCACCTTATTGATATTGCTGTTGCAACCGGATGTAATGCTGTCAAATTTCAAAAACGAACCGTTGATATTGTATATACAAAAGAAGAATTAGATAGACCAAGACCAAACCCTTTTGGCGAAACAAATGGAGATTTAAAACGCGGTTTGGAATTTGGATATGATGAATATAAACAAATTGATGAATATTGTAAACAAAAGAAAATAATGTGGTTCGCTTCTTGTTGGGATGAACAGTCCGTAGATTTTATAGAACAATTTAATCCGCCTTGTTATAAAATAGCTTCAGCATCTTTAACCGATGATGAACTTTTAAGATATACAAAATCAAAAGGGAAACCAATTTTATTATCCACCGGCATGAGCACTATGGAAGAAATAGAACATGCTATGGAAATATTAGGAGAAGAAAACACTATTTTATTCCATTGTACTTCTACTTATCCGGCGAATACAAACGAAATTAATCTTAATTGTATCAAGATGTTTAGAGAACACTTTAAATGCCCTATAGGCTATTCAGGACATGAAAGAGGAATTGCACCTTCTGTTATTGCAGTAGCACTTGGGGCATGTTCAGTAGAACGTCATATTACAACAGACAGAACAAATTGGGGCTCTGATCAAGCTGCCAGTCTTGAAACTCCCGGATTATTCCATATGATACGTGATATTAGACAAGTACCGGCATTATTATCAGATGGTAAAAAAGTTGTTTATGAAAGAGAAATCCCAATTAGAGAAAAATTACGGCG